>JAFATL010000312.1 GCA_019243975.1 Actinomycetota bacterium
GCCTCCAGCGCGTCGGTGTCGTTGGCGATCTCGCCGACGCGGTCGACGTGCCACCCGTAGGCCTCGAAGCGCTCGGCGCTGTCGTCACTGAACGACAAGTCGGTGGGCCCGTCGATCGAGATGTGGTTGTCGTCGTAGACGTAGACCAGCCGGCCCAGCTGCAGGTGGCCGGCGAGGGACGCGGCCTCGTGGCTGATGCCTTCCTCCAGGTCGCCGTCGCTGCAGATGACGAACGTGTGGTGGTCGATGACCTCGGGCCCGAAGCGCGCCCGCAAGTACCGCTCGGCGATGCCCATGCCGACGCCGTCGGCGAAGCCCTGACCCAGCGGACCGGTGGTGACCTCGACGCCGCGCGTGTGGTGGATCTCGGGATGGCCGGGGGTGAGGCTGCCCCACTGGCGGAACTCGCGGATGTCGTCGAGCGTCAGGCCGTAGCCGGTGAGGTACAGCATCGAGTACAGGAGGATCGACGCGTGGCCGGCCGACAGGATGAAGCGATCACGGTCGGGCCAGGCGACGTCGGCCGGGTCGTAGCGCATGATGCGCGTGAACAGCACGTGGGCCAGCGGCGCCAGCGCCATGGCGGTACCCGGGTGACCCGAGTTGGCCTTTTGGGGGGCGTCCATGGCCAGGCCCCGGATGACGTTGATGGCCCGCTGCTCGATGTCGGTCACCCTGGGAACCCTACCCACCACCGAGCGGTACGAATGGGGGTTTCAGCGAGCGTTTTGTGCGCCGCTTTCAGGAACCTTTCAGCAGCGCGATCGAGGCCGTGAACCCGTGCACGAAGTTGCGCCCGCCGACGGGCCCGAACTCGCCCTGGCAGAACAGCCCCGCGGCCGGCGCCCCGTCGAGCGCCACGTCGACGAGGTCGGCGTCGTGATGGGGTGTGCCGAACAGTCGCTTGCCGCGGCCGTTGCACGTGAAGACAAGGGCCGCGTCGGCTTCTTGGCCCGCGAGCAGGCGGCGTAGCTCCTCGTCGGCGGTCGTCGCGTCACGCACGTGGAACTGCGCGGTGGTGCCGACGTCGACGATGTCGTTGACGGCGATGGCGCCGTTCTCGGGGTCGAAGCCCAGCACGTTGCGCACCAGAAAGTCGCCGGGCCCGAACTCGAGCTGATGCTCGTCGATCACCAGGCCCATGAAGAGACCCTCGTTCACCATGCGGACCTCGTCTTCGGTGAGCCCCGCTTTGGCGATCTCCATGAGGCGGTCATAGGCGGGTTGCCCGCCCAGCTCGTAGACGATGTTGCGTTCGGCCTTGGTGACGACCAGCGGTTGACCGATGGGACGGCACCCTTGCGACACCAGGCTGGCCACGTCGACGGTCGGGCCGAGCAGGACGCCGACCGCACCGTCGACGGCGATGCGGTCGTCGAGGGCGAGACGGTTGCCGCCGGGGCCGCGTGCCGCTGACGCGTTGCCGCCCAGCACGGGCAGTCCGGGGTGGCGCTCGTCGAGCCATTGGTAGAGGTACTCGACCGGGAACGAGAACGGGTCGGCGAGCAACACCAACGCGCGGGGTTCGAAGGGAACGTCAGCCGGCCACCCGTCGAGGACCACCGGTTCGCCGGGCTGGGCGGTGACGCGCACGGGAACGACGTCGCCGACGCGGCCCGCCCACAGCGACACGGCGGGTCCCTCCTCGATCTCCTTGCCGTCCCCGATGACCGACTCGGCGGCGCAGCCGATGAGTACGCGCGGCTGCACGATGGTGCGCACGGCGCGGGCGGCGTCCTCCAGAGCGCCGCCGTGTGGCGGCGTGACGAACAGCAGGGCCAGATCGGGCTCGGTGCCCACCGCTTCGAGCACCTCGCCTGCCACCTCGCCGACCGCGTGCGCGGTGATCGGGTGCTGCGAAAGGGCGCCCGCGAACCTGGGCCCGTTCATCGCTGCCTGCCGAACATCTAGGCCGGGGGCAGGAGCGTCAACGGCACGACGGTTGGCGTACCCGCGTTGATGCGGCAGTGCGCCTCGATCGTGCTGTAGCTGTCGAAGGCGAGCTCGGCCCGCACCAGGCGATAGGTGAACTTGCCCGGGTCCACCTGGAAGGGGCTGGCGTTGCGCGCCACCTCCGCGCCCTTCTCGTCGGTGAACACGACCTCGAGCGTTGCCTGCCCCGGCTCGTCGGGCCGGCAGCGAATGAGCACGATCAAGTGCGGCTCGATCGTCACCGGCACGGGCGACGGCGCGGGCAACGAGAACATCACCCCGGTCAGGTCGATGCGGGTGGCGGGCCCCGGCACTTGCCGCAGGTTGAAGTTCTCGGTGAAAAGCGCGCTGACGATCTCCATCTCGTTGTCGACGCTACCCGGACGATTGGTGAACCAGTTCGCCGCCGACCCACACCGCCTCGACCTGGAGATCGGGCGTGAGGGCGACGAGATCGGCGCGGCGGCCGGGTTCGATGCCGCCCCGGTCGGCCAGGCCGAGCAGGCGGGCCGGTGTGGTGGCCGCCGCGGTCACTGCCTGCTCGAGACTCACTCCGGCGTGATGCACGACGTTGCGCACGGCCGCATCCATGGTGAGGGCGCTGCCGGCCAGGGTCCCGTCGGCCAGACAGGGCGCACCGTCGGGGCCCAGGACGATCTCCCGCCCCGCATGCGTCGGCCGGTTCCACGCCACCGCGTCGGTGACGAGGACGGCGCCGTCACCCTTGGCCGCGAAGGCAATGGCCAGCGCGGCCGGGTGCACGTGCACGAGGTCGGCGATGAGCGACGTCGCCAACCGCTCGTCGGCCAGAGCGGCGCCGACCACTCCGGGCTGGCGGTGATGCAGCCCGCCCATCCCGTTGTAGAGGTGCGTCACCAGCCGGGCGCCCGCGTCGGCGGCGCGGTGCATCTGCTCAAAGGTCGCCGTCGTGTGACCCAGGGAAACAAGGACACCGCGATCGGCGAGCTGGGTGATGGCGATGGGCGCGTCGGGCAGCTCGGGCGCCAGCGTGACGACCTTCACCACGTCGGGCAGTGCCTCCAACCACGCCAGGTCGATAGGGGAGAGGTGCTCGATCGGATGGGCGCCGGGGGCGCCGCCGAGGAACGGTCCTTCGAGATGGGCGCCGGCGATGTGTGGTCGCCCACCGCCGGAGCGGCGGGCTGCCTCGGCGATCCGGGCCAGGGGCGCGGCGTAGGCCGGCAGCGACATGGTGACCAGCGTGGGGCACCACGTCGTCACGCCCTGGGCGAGGAGCAGGTGGTCGAGCCGTTCCCAATCACCACCCTCGGCGTC
>JAFATL010000334.1 GCA_019243975.1 Actinomycetota bacterium
AGCTCTTCTGAGTCTCACCAGCCGGGGGTAGCGTCGATCGCATGATCGACACGGCCCCATTCGGGCGGACCGGCCACGACAGCAGCCGGGTGATCTTCGGCGCCGCGGCCCTCGGCCGCATGAGCCAGGAGCGCGCCGACGAGACACTGGCGGTCCTGCCCGAGTTCGGCGTCAACCACATCGACACAGCTGCGTCGTACGGCGACTCCGAGCTGCGGCTGGCGCCATGGCTGGCTGAACACCGCGACGAGGTGTTCCTCGCATCCAAGACGGGCGACCGCTCGGGTGACGCGGCGCGCGCCAGCCTCGAGCGTTCGCTCGAGCGGCTGGGCGTCGATCACGTCGACCTCATCCAGCTGCACAACCTGGTCGAGGAAGACGAGTGGGAGCAGGCGTTCGCGCCGGGCGGCGCCGTCGACGCGTTGGACCGGGCCCGCAACGAGGGCCTCACCCGCTTCATCGGGGTGACCGGCCACGGCCTGCGCATCGCCGGCATGCACCTGCGCAGTCTCGAACGCTTCGACTTCGACTCGGTGCTGCTGCCGTACAACTTCCTGCTGTTGCGCAACGCCGGCTACCGCGCCGCGGTCGAGGAGCTGCTCGAGCTGTGCGCCACCCGGCAGGTGGCGGTGCAGACCATCAAGTCGCTGGCCCGGCGCCGGTGGGACGACGCCGACGAGGAGAAGCGGTTCTCCTGGTACAAGCCGGTCGAAGACCTCGACGTGCTCGGTCGGGCCGTGCGCTTCGTGCTCGCCAACCCGCAGGTCTTCCTCAACACGTCGAGCGACGCCCGCCTGCTGCGGCCCGCGCTGGAGGCGGCCACCACGGGCGGGGCGACCCCGACCGACGCCGAGATGGCGGCCGACGCACTCGCCCAGGGCATGCAGCCGTTGTTCGACGGTGGCGAGCTCGAGCGGATCTGACCGCGTCCTCGACGCGCCACGCCGCTACTTCATGAGGAAGCCGGGCAGCCGGTAGCCCATCCGGTCGAGGACCTTGGCGTCCTTCATGCGGGCGTCGTCGGTCTCCCACGTGAACTCGAAGGCGTTGGCCAGCCGGTTGATGAGGTTGAACACGAACGCGACGTGGATGGCGTCGGCGATCGCCTTGTCGCTCACGCCCTCGGCCCGCACCTTGTCGACGTCGGCGCGCGTCACCTCGTCGGGTGCGTCGGTCAGGCGCACGAGGAGCTCGGTGGTGGCCCGCACCGCCGGCGTGAGGTCGAGGGCGCGCCAGTCATCGAGGGCGCCCGGAGCCACGTCGGCGCCGATGCGAAGCGTCGCCACGTAGCTGTGGATACCCGTGCAGAACGTGCACGCGTTGGTGCGCGACACGATTGCCGCCATCAACTCCCGCTCGCCCACCGTCCACGGCGACGGCCCGCGCATGATGTCGCGCACCAGCGCGGTGAACGCGCGACCGAGCACCTCGGGCCGGTAGAGAAGCGTCTTGAGTACGTCGTCGGCGGGACGGCGGCCGACGAACGACGTGAAGTTGAGGAACGTCTTGGCCGCCCGGCGTTGGCCGTGGTCGAGGACGGCGAGCCTCACGCGTCGCCGCTCCTCATCGCCCGCAGGCCTGCCTCGAGGCGGCGGAAGGCAGCACCAGCGGCGGCCGCCACCGTCAACTCGAACAGCGCGTCCTCGGCGACGCCCTGCGCTCGCAGCTCGTCGACGCTGCGATCGGTGATGTACGCCGACCGCTCCCGCACCATCTCCAGGTACTGCTCCAACGCGCTGCTCTCACCGGCGGCGCCATCGAAGGCGCGCTGCCGGGTGGGGACGTCGGTCAGACCTGGTGCTTCAAGAATGCTGCGGCGGAGCGCTGCCACCAATGGTGTGTGCTGCGCTCCGGCGTCCATGCCTCCGGATCATCGCGCAGCAGCGAACCGGGCGGCTCGGCCACCTCGGCGAGACACGCATCGATCAACGACACGATCTCGTCGCAACGGGACGTGCGGGACGGGGAAGTCACGCCCCCACTCTCCCCGAGCGCGCCTCCTTTCAACCGTGGCGTCGGACACGCCGTCCGACCTGGTCAAACGTCGGCGATGCGGACGAACCGCGAGTGGGCGTTCACGATGGCCGCCGCATCGGTTGCACCACCCACGGTGAGCCCGTCGAACTCCTCTTCCACGCGTCCGTCGCAGCGCACGATCAAGCGAAACGCACCGTCGGCGCCACTCGACGCGCGCCGCACTTCGACCTGCACCCCGCCCTCCAGCACGCTCCCGTCGAGGGCCACGATCACGGGCTCCTCAGCGCCGCCCGTGGCTCGGCGTGCGTGCGTCGGGTCTTCGCGACGCCAGATGGTGACGCGGCTGCCGCCCTGGCGGAGCGCCTCGCGAGGCGGCGGGAAGTCCTGGTCGAGGTCGGGCACCGACAGCTGCAGGAGGCGGCGGGGCTCGGCAATGCCGCGCAGGTGGTAGGCGCCCAGGTCGCGGAACGTGCCCTCGGGCGGGTGCACCTCGACGGGCTCGTCGAGGTCGGCCGAGCACAGGATCTGGCCGCCGTGGGCGGCCGCGCACACGCGCGCCGCTTCGTGCACGGGCACACCGACGTACTCGCCACCGGAGATGCGGGCCGGGCCCGTCGTCACGCCGATACGCACGCGCAAGCGGGCGCCCTCGGGCCACGCGTACCCCTCGATGCGGCGCTGCGCGTCGACCGCACACGTCAGCGCGTCGGCGCGCTTGGAGAACACCGCAAACAACGCGTCGCCCTCGCTGCCGAACTCCTTGCCGCTGCAGCGGTCGAAGCAGGCGTTGAGCACGCTGCGGTGCACCCGCA
>JAFATL010000358.1 GCA_019243975.1 Actinomycetota bacterium
AGATCAAGAACCTCGGCCTCAAGACGTTCCTGCTGCCGCTCAAGCCAGGCAACGACGACGACGGCAAGCCCATCGATTACAACCGCCGCGAGATGGAGCCGGTGTGGGAGGCCATCGAAGCGAGCGGCCTGCCCGTGTCGCACCACATCGGTGAGGCGCCGCTGGCGTCGCCGTGCCGCGACAACAGTGTGCTGGTCGGGATGATGCACAACGTGGCGCCGTTCCGCGAGATGTTCGGCCGATACGTCTTCGGCGGCATCCTCGACCGCCATCCCAGCCTCAGGATCGGCTGGTTCGAGGGCGGCATCAACTGGGTGCCGCCGGCCATCCAGGACGGCGAGCACCTCTACGCGTCACTGCAGCACATGGCCGACCACGGCATCGAGCACGAGGTGTCGCACTACTGGCGCACGCACATGTACGCGTCGTTCATGGTCGACCCCCTGGGGCTCGAGATGATCGACCGCATCGGCGTCGACCGGGTGATGTGGTCGTCGGACTACCCGCACAACGAGAGCACCTTCGGGTACTCGGAGCAGTCGCTGGCCGCCGTGGTCGAGGCCGTGGGGCCGGAGGCGGCCACCAAGATCGTCAGCACCAACGTCAAGAACTTCCTCGGCCTCCCGGGCTGATGATCCCGTCGACGCCCGACCTCGCTCGGATGCGGCGCGAGCGAGGTGCCCGCCTGCGCACGGCGATGGGCGACAAGGGCATCGATGCACTCCTCCTGCTGGGCAACAGCAACGTCTCGTACGCGACCGGCGCGAGCTGGCCCTTGAGCGACGCGGGCCGCGCCAACGTCGAGCGGCCCGTGGCGGTCGTGCTGGCCGACGACGACACGCCCCACCTGTTCACGCCGTTCGGTGACGACGCCGCGGGCGAGCTCGACATCGACGAGGATCATTTGCACGGGGCGACGTACCTCGACGTCGACGAAGGCGTGGAGGTGTTCGCCAAGGCGCTGGCCGACATCGTCCCTGCCGGTGCGGTGGTGGCGGTCGACGACATCACCGGAGCCATGCACGGCGGGCGCGACGTGCTGTTCCCCACGTGGCCGCCGCGCAGCGCCAGCGACGCCATGGGGCCGGCCCGGTTCGCCAAGACGGCCGACGAGCTGGCGTGCATCCGTCACGGGTTGTGGATCACCGAGCAGGCCATGGCCGAGGTGCAGGCGCGGCTGGGCCCGGGCGTGCGTCAGACCGACCTGACGGCGACGTTCCTGCACCGGGTGTTCGAGCTGGGCGCCGAGGCCAACGTGCTCGACCCCATCTGGCAGGTGATGCCCGATCACCAGGCCGACCTGCCGTGGACGACCCACGGCGACATCGCCTGCCCGCTGCTCAGCAGCGAGCGCGCGTTGGAGCAGGGCGACGTGCTGTGGGTCGACACCGGGATCATGTACGCCGGCTATCACTCCGACTTCGGGCGTACCTGGATCGTCGGCGCCGACCCCACTGAGAGGCAACAGGCCCAGTACCGCCGGTGGAAGGAGATCAGCGACGCCGTTGTCGCCGTCATCCGCCCCGGCGCCACAGGGGCCGACCTGACTGCGGCCGCCCTGGCGGTGACGGGCGGCGACAAGCCGTGGATGGCGCACTTCTACATCGGGCACGGCCTGGGCCTGGAGAGCGCCGAGTCGCCCTACGTCGGCACCGACCTGGGCGAGGCGTACGACGAGCGGCTCGTGCTGGAGCCGGGCACCGTGGTCGTGATCGAGCCGGTGGTGTGGGACGAGGGCTACGGCGGTTACCGGTCCGAGAACGTCTTCGCCGTCACCGACGACGGCTGCGTCAACCTCAGCGACTACCCGTACGACCCGTATGGCGACTGAGATCCTGCCCGACGATCCCGCGTTGCGGTTCGGTCGTCGCCAGCGCGCCTTCGAACAGATGGAGGCGCACGACCTCGA
This sequence comes from Actinomycetota bacterium, assembly GCA_019243975.1. Classification (GTDB taxonomy): domain Bacteria; phylum Actinomycetota; class Acidimicrobiia; order Acidimicrobiales; family JAFATL01; genus JAFATL01. The sequence continues at coordinate 1,910 of JAFATL010000358.1, forward strand.
CGTGCTGGTGATGGGGCGCACGGCCAACATGCGCTACGTCTCGGGCGTGCCGCTGCTGTGGAACGCGGGCACGCGACCGTTCGGGCCCGGCTGCGTCGCGGTGCGGGCCACCGGTGACGTGTACCTGTTGAGCACGTGGGACGAAGGCGTGCCCGAAGAGATCCCGCACGAGAACCTGTACGGCATCACGTGGAACCCGATGAACTACGTGAAGATGCTCAAGGGCATCAACGCCAACGTCGAGCCTCGCCGGGTCGGCACCGATGCCATGTCGCCGCTGTTCGCGCAGCTGTTGCCAATGGCGTTCCCCGACGCCGAGCTGGTCGACGCCGGCCCCGCCATCCAGGCGGCCAAGCGGGTCAAGACGGCGGAGGAGATCGAGGCGATCCGGGCCGCCGTCGCCGTCGCTGACGCGTGTATTGGCGCAGCCATCTCACAACTGCAGCCCGGGGTCAGCGAGCGCGAGCTGACGGCTGTGTTCATGGACGCCATGGCGTCGCGGGGCGTGACCACGCCGGGATCGCAGGACGTCGCCCGCGTGACGTCGCGCAGGCGCGACGGCGCAGTGCGGGACGGCGACCTCGTCTGCTTCAGCGGCGGGGTCGTGGCCGAGGGGTACACGGGCGAGGTCGGCCGCACGTGGCCGGTGGGCGAGGCGTCGCACGACGCATTCGCGCGCTTCGATGCGCTGCGGGGCCGGCTCCTCGATGCCTGCCAGCCGGGCGCATCCGGGAGTGCGCTGCTCGATGCCTACGCCGCCGCGGGCGAACCGCTGCCGGCCGGACCGGTGGCCCGCGGCCTCGGCCTCGGCTTCGACGATCCCGTCATCGTGGGCGACCTGCCTGCGACCGCCGCCCACACCCGGCTGGAGCCCGGCACGGTGATGGTGGTGACGGTGCAAGCCGGTCCGGTGATCGGGCAGGAGCCGGTCGTCATCAGTGCCGAAGGGCCCCACGTGCTGTCATCAAGCCCGTTCTGGAACGCGGACAGGAGCTGAGCATGAGCGACGACGAGAACTGGGTCCTCTACGACAAGGACCCGAGGACCAAGATCGCCACCCTCACCCTCAACCGTCCCGAGCAACTCAACGCCCCGACCATCGGCATGCGTCTGCGCTACGCCGAGTTGCTGCACCGGGCCAACATCGACGACGACGTGAAGGTGCTGGTCGTGCGGGGCGAGGGCGACGATTTCGGCACGGGCCAGGACCTGCCGGAGTTCATGGAAGCGGTGAACTCCGAAGACGGGTTGCTGCGTGAGGTACAGCTCGAAGGCGAGGACGTGGTGTACCCGCCCCGCAAGAACTTCCGGCACGGCGCCATCACCACCCAGGCGTGGTTCACCGACCCACGGGGCGGCTGCCGCACGCTGCAGGAGTTCAAGAAGATCTCCATCGTCGAAGCCAAGGGCTACGTCTACGGCTGGCACTTCTACCAAGCGGGCGACGCCGACCTCGTGATCGCGTCGGACGACGCGCTGTTCGGTCACGCCGCCTTCCGCTACGCCGGCGCCGCCCCCCGCATGTGGTGGTGGGCGCAGATGATGGGCATGCGCAAGTTCATGGAGATGGTCTTCACCGGCCGCCCGTTCACGGCCGCCGAGATGGCCGAGATCGGCTTCGTCAACAGCGTGGTGCCGCGTGACCAGCTCGAGGCCGAGGTCGAGAAGTACGCCATGGCGTGCGCCCAGAACCGCTCGACCGACGTCATCTTCATGCAGAAGAC
>JAFATL010000560.1 GCA_019243975.1 Actinomycetota bacterium
CTTCCTCGGCAGCTGGTCCAACCTCCCCTTCCGCTAGCGCCGCCAGCCCGGCTAGTCGCCGGTGGCGCCGTCGATGCGCTCGCGGAGCAGGTCGGCGTGGCCGTTGTGGCGGGCGTACTCCTCGATCATGTGGACGTAGATCCAGCGCAGTGACACGTCGCCGTTGCGGCGGGCGCGCTTGCCGACGGTGTCGAGGGAGTCGACGACGGCCGCGTTCTCCCGGGCGTGGTCGCATTCGGCCCGCCACGTGGCGAACGCCTCGTCGGGGTTGGCCGTCGGCACGTCGTCGAAGTCCGCGTCCTCGTCATCGTCGCTGACGTAGATGTAGCCAACGTCCTCGTCGGCCAGCGTCCTGCGGAACCAGGCGCGCTCAACCTCGGCCATGTGGCGCACCAGCCCGAGCAGCGACAGCGACGACGGCGGCACCGACTGCTCCCGCAGTTGCTCGACGGAGAGCCCCTCGCACTTCAATTCCAGCGTGGCCCGGTGGTACTCCAGCCACGCCTCCAGCATCGTCCGCTCGTCCAGGCGGAAGGGCGGTTCAGTGCGTTCGACGGCCATGGCCGCGCACCCTACGACGTCCAGGAGGCGATTGAGTGCCGTATTCCGGCACTCAATCGCTACTTGGACAGGTCAGCGCGGGCGGTCTTGGCCGTAGATGACGCAGGGGTGGCTGCGGACCTCGAGGTCGTAGAGGTAGCGGTGACCGATGCGTTCCGCCACGGCGATGGAGCGGGCGTTGTCGCGGTGGATGACCGAGATCAGCGTGTCGAGGGTGGGGATGTTGGCGAACGCCCAGTCGCGCCACGCGGTGGCCGCTTCGGTGGCGTACCCGTTGCCCCACGCGGAACGGGCGAACGTCCAACCGACCTCCAACCCGGGCCAGTTCTCCGGCTGCCACAGCCCGCACCGGCCGACGAACTCGCCGGTGGCGCGCACGACGACTGCGTTGTTGGTCCAGCCCCGCAGGACGCCGTGGCCAAGGAACGTCGCCATCGACCGCCATGCGTCCTCGCGCGAGTTGGGCGCCTGGCCGAGGTACTGCACCACCTCGGGGTCGGCCATGATCGCCGCGTAGTCGTCGAGGTCGGCCTGCTCGAGGGGCCGCAGCACCAGCCGCGAGGTTTCCAGCGTCGGTAGCGACAAGCTCACAGCACCTTCGACAGGAAGGCCTTCGTCCTCGCCTCGCGCGGGTTGCTGATGACTTCGGCCGGCGTGCCTCGCTCGACGACGACGCCGCCATCCATGAACACGACCTGGTCGGCGACCTCGCGGGCAAAGCCCATCTCGTGAGTCACCACCACCATCGTCATGCCCTCGCGCGCCAGCTCCTTCATGGCGTCGAGCACGTCGCCCACCAATTCAGGGTCGAGGGCGGAGGTGGGCTCGTCGAACAGCATGAGCTTCGGCTCCATCGCCAGCGCCCGGGCGATGGCGACGCGCTGCTGCTGGCCACCGGACAGCTGGGCGGGGAAGTTGTCGGCCTTGTCGGCCAAGCCCACCCGCTCCAACAACCGCATAGCGGTCGCGCGCGCCGCGTCCCGGCTCACCCGCTTCACCTGGACGGGTGCCTCCATCACGTTGCCCAGCGCCGTCATGTGCGGGAACAGGTTGAAGTGCTGGAACACCATGCCGACCTGCGCTCGCCGGGCCGCCACCTCGCGCTCGCGGAGCTCGTGCAGATTGAGACCCGCCTGTCGGTAGCCGACGAGCTCACCGTCCACCGAGATGCGCCCGCCGTCGATCTTGTCGAGGTGGTTGATGCAACGCAGGAACGTCGACTTCCCCGAGCCTGACGGCCCGAGCAGCACCATCACCTGGCCCCGCTCGACGGTCAGGTCCACACCCGTGAGCACCTCGGTGCGGCCGAAGCGCTTGTGCACGCCCTCGGCCACCACCATCGGGCCCGCGCCCGACGCCGATTCGACGACACTCATCGGATGTACGCCTTGCCGTAGCGGCGCTCGAGGAAGTACTGCCCGACCGTCGAGACGCTTGTGAGCACGAGGTACCAGATCGACGCCACGATCAGCAGCTCGAGCACCCGCAGGTTGGTCGAGTAGATGTCGTTGGCCCGCCGCA
>JAFATL010000590.1 GCA_019243975.1 Actinomycetota bacterium
TTCGACCAGCGCCTCGCCCGCCGACGTCAACCGCACCGCACGGCCCACCCGATGGAACAGCTCGGTGCCGAGCTCGGCTTCCAGGGCCCGCACCGCCTGCGACAGCGACGGTTGAGCGACGGCCACCCTCGACGCCGCCGCTGTGAACGTGCCCTCGTCCACCACGGCCAGGAAGTACGAGAGCTGGCGCAGGTCCATAGGCATAGCCTATAGAGATTAGTGAATATTGGTCTTGGACCTCTTGGTGGATCCGGGGTTCAATCGACCCATGGGGCTGCTCGAGTTCGTGCCGGCGGGAATGCTCGTCGGCCTCGCCTACGGCGCTTTCGGCGCCGGCGGGTCGGCGTTCGCCACCCCAGTGCTGGCCCTGCTCGGCCTGCCGGGCGTGCTGGCCGTGGCCACTCCCCTTCCCGCCATGCTGCCGGCCTCGCTCGCCGGCGCGTCGTCGTACCGCCGTTCCCGCGACCTCGACTGGCGCACCGTCCGCCTGACCCTCGCGGGCGCCGTGCCGGCCACGCTCGTCGGCGGCACCCTCGCCCGGGCGGTCGGCGGCCACGTCCTCCTCCTGCTGTCGGGCCTACTGCTGGCCGGCCTCGGGGTACGCATGCTGTGGCCCACCGCCAAGCGGGATGGCGGGGCGGCCGACGAACAGTCGCCCCCGTGGCTGGTCACGGCCGGAGGCGCGTCGATCGGGTTCTTGGCCGGGCTGTTGGCCAACGGCGGCGGCTTTCTCCTCGTGCCGTTCTTCGCCGTGGGCCTCGGCATGTCGATGCGACGGGCCGCCGGCACGAGCCTCGTCACCGCCGCCGCCCTGGCCCTGCCGACCACGTTGGTGCACGCTTTCGCCGGCAACATCGACTGGGCCGCGGCCGCTGCCTTCGCCGTGGGGCTGGTGCCGGCGGCCGCCGTGGGTGGCCGCCTCAGCGCCCGCGTCGACGGTGCGACCGCCCGGGTGGCTTTCGGAGCCCTGCTCGTGGCCTTCGCCCTCTGGTTCCTCATTCGCGTCACCGGCTGACAAACCGCCCAGCGGACGGACCCACTCGGTACCCTGGTCGGCGGCATGAGCGGCGAGGGTTCTGCCTCACACGAGTCTCGTGCGGCGGCTGCGGGCAGCCTCGCGGGCCGGCTGGCCCGCGCCTTTCACGTCGTGCTGGCCGGGATCGGCGTCACCGCCCTCATCACACTCACGGTGTTCGGGTTCGTCGCCTACGCGGTGCGACCGCGAGTCCAGCGCTACGTGCGGGGCGCCATCGCCGTGCGCACCACCCTCAACGGCATGATCGACCAGGAGACCGGCATTCGCGGCTACCTCCTCACCGGGCAGAGCAAGTTCCTGCAGCCCTACCGGTCCGGCGTGCAGGCCGTAGCCGCCGCCAACGACACGGCGGTGCGGGAGCTCGGGGGCCAGCACGCGCTGGCGCGCCCGCTGGTGGAGATGCGGGTCGCCCAACAGACATGGACGGACCGCTGGGCCACCGTCGCCCTCAACGGTCAGGCGCCCGCGCCGGGTCTGCCGCCGTTCGAGAACTACGTCGACCAGGGCAAGGCGCTCTTCGACCGGGTTCGGTCCACCACCGCCACCGTGCTGGCGCGCGCCGATGCCGACCGCGACCACGCGCTGCAAGAAGAAGGCACCGTGCTGGCCGTCGGCGTTGCCCTCGACGCGCTGGTGCTGGCCCTGGTGTCGATCCTTGCCACCCGCCAGTTCCGCAGACTGCGCCGGGCGGTCGTGCAGCCGGTGAACGCCATGATCGACACGGTCGCCCGGTTGGGCGAGGGTGACTTCGACGTCGACGTACCCATCGACGCGCCCGAGGAGTTGCGGCGCATCGGTGACGGCCTGGTCGCGACGGCTGCGGCGCTGGAAGCGGCCCAAGACCGCGAACAGGCGCGCCAGGACGAGTTGGAGCAGCAGTCCGAGAAGCTCACCCGCATCCTCGCCATGTCGCGCGAGATCGCGGGCAGCCTCAACCTGCGCTACGTGTTGCAAGCCGTCTCCGCCAGCGCCGCATCGGTCGGTGAGTACCCGCGGGTGCGGGTGTGGATCGTCGACGACAAGGCTGCGGCGCTGCGCGCCGCGCACTGCAGCGATGGTTCGCGCGTGGGCGAGACGCTCGAGCTCGGTCGCGGCGTGGTGGGCGAGGCGGCCAAGTACGGGCGGGCCGTGGGCGAGACCGAGACCGGGACGTTGCACGCCGGGGCCGACGGCGCGGCGGCGCTGGTGCGACTGGCGCTGCCGATGGTCGTGGGGGCGCGCGTCGTCGGCGTGCTCGAATGCGAGAACGCGTCGCCCGCGGTGCTCGAGCGCGACGACCTCGACGTGCTCGAGACCCTCTCGTCGCACGCTGCCACCGCCATCGAGGCGGCGCGCCTGCACAGCGAGACCACCGAGCTCACCCAGACGGACGCGCTCACGCGCCTGTCCAACCGGCGCCGACTCGACGACGACCTGGTCACGGAGTGCTACCGCAGCCAGCGTTACGGACGGCCGCTGGCCGTGATCATGCTGGACGTCGATCACTTCAAGCGGTTCAACGACACGCACGGCCACCAGCGGGGCGACGAGGTGCTGGAGGAGCTGGGCAAGCTGCTGACGGGCGTCATCCGGGCCAGCGACACCGCGTACCGCTACGGGGGCGAGGAGTTCACCGTGCTGTGCCGTGAGGCCACCCTCGACGGCGCGGCGGGCCTGGCCGAACGCCTGCGGGCGCGCCTCGAGCAGCGAATGGCCGCCGACAACGTGACCGCGTCGTTCGGCGTGGCCGCCGCGCCGGCCGACGGCACCGAGCCGGCCACCCTGGTCGGCGCCGCCGACCGCGCCCTCTACGCGGCCAAACGAGGCGGCCGCAATCGCGTGGTCACCTCGGCCATGCCGCTCGACGTACGCGACGAAACCGACGCGGACTCGTCAGCTCAGGCGTAGGGGCACGGCAGGGGCGGCTCGCCCCGGTGCTGACGGGCCAACTCGCCCACGAACCAGTAGCGGAACGCGCGGATGCCGGGCGGAGGCGGCGGCACGAGGAACTCACCGCGCGACGCGCGCGCCTCGATCTCGTCCATCGTGCGCAGGAACTGCTCCGAGTCCTCCACGATCTCCGCGTCGACCGCCACGAGCAGGTGCACCCGTTCGCCCCCGGCGGCCAGCGCCTCACGCGCCACCGCCGCCGACGTGGCACGGGACGGACCGCGACCAGCGAGGAAGCCGGCCACCCGCAACGTCAGCGTGCCGAGAGCGCCGTCGTCGGGACGGCCCAGCCACGTCAGTTGCAGCTCGCGCAGCACGTCGTCGTAGTGCCCCTCGCTCTCCAGGAACGTCCGTGCCGGCACGTCGACCAGCTCAGCCTCGAGGAGATCGGCGGACGCCCAGGACGGCGCGGCCCTCTCGCGGACGTCGACCGTCGGCGCACCGTCGCCGGGCGCCGCGTCGACTGGGAGCTGGGCCCATACGACCTTGCCCACCGCCGGCCCCGGCAGCTCGGTGCGGTCGACGCCCCACTCACTGGCGAGGCTGGCCAGCACCGACAGGCCACGGCCCGTCATCCCCGCGTTGTCGGGCATGGGCGCCCGGGGCTGCACCGCGCTCAGCTCGAGGGGCCTCTCGTCCACCACCTCCAGCAGGACGTGGCCGTCGTTGCGGGTCAACCGCACCACCAGCTCGCCGCCGGCGTGCAGGACGGCGTTGGTCACCAGCTCCGACGCGCACAACACGGCGTCGTCGACGGCGGTCTCCAGGCTCCACCCCTCGAGGGTGTCGGCGATGAAGCGACGCGCTGCACTGGCGGCGGCTGGAGTCGCGACAAGGCGCGTCTCGGCCGCGGACGGCCCACCGCCAGGAGAGTGGGGAGCCTTGATTCGACGGTGGTACCCGTCACCATTCCGTAACAAACCTGCCCAGCAGGTACTTAGGCGCCTACCTCGACCGGCAGGTGCTTGATGCCGTGGATGAACGCCGACTGCATGCGCTCGACCGGGCCGGCCAGCGCCAGCCGGGGCGTGCGCTCGAGGAGGAGCCCGAACATGGCGCCGATCTCCTGACGGGCCAGGTGGGCGCCCAGGCAGAAGTGCGGGCCGACGCCGAACGCCACGTGCTCGTTGGGCGTGCGACCTACGTCGAACTCGTCGGGCCGCTCGAATGCGTCCTCGTCGCGGTTGGCGGACACGTAGTACACGACCACCTTGTCGCCGGCCGCGATGGGCTGGCCGGCCACCTCGGTGTCCTCGGTGGCGGTGCGGCGGAAATGGATCACCGGGGTCACGAAGCGCAGCATCTCCTCGATCGCGGTCGGAAGCAGCTCGCGGTCCGCGATGAGCCGGTCGCGCTGGTCGGGATGTTCGATGAGCGCCAACGTGCCGCCCGACAACAGGTTGCGCGTCGTCTCGTTGCCGGCGATGACGAGCAGCATCCAGAACATGTTGAACTCGACCTGTGTCAGTCGCTCGCCCTCCACCTCGGCGTTGGCGATGACGCTCACGAGGTCGTCACGGGGGTTGGCGCGCCGATCCTCGGCGATGTCGTTGCCGTAGCTGAACATCTCCATGAACGCCGCCGCGAACTGCAACGGGTCGCCGCCCCCGAACTCGGGATCGTCGGAGGCGATGAGCCGGTTGCTCCAGTCGAACAGGAGGTGGCGATCCTCGCGTGGCACGCCGAGCAGGTCGGCCAGCACGCGCAGCGGGAGATCGGCCGCCACCTCCTCGACGAAGTCGCCACCGCCCTTGGCTGCGAACTCGTCGACGATCTCCGCCGCGTTCGCGTCCACCGACGCCTTCAACCGCTCGATGGCGCGCGGCACGAACGCCTTCTGCACGATGCGCCGGAGCTTCGAGTGCTGGGGCGGGTCCATGTTCAGCATCATCTGCCGGAAGTTGTCGAGCTCCATCTGGTTGGGCGGGTCGAAGATCTGGGTGCCACCCAGCCATGACGAGAAGAGCTCGGGGTGGCGCGACACGTGCACCACGTCGGCGTGCCGGGTGACGGCCCAGTAGCCGGGACCGGTGCTCTCGACCCACTGACCGTTGAAGCCGAGGATCTTGCGGGTGGGCTCGGGGAAGCGGTGCACGGGCGACGTGGCCCGCAGGTGGGCGAACGTCTCGTAGGGCATCCCGTCGACGTAGGTCGCGGAACTTCCCAGATCGGCGATCACGCTCATGGGCCGCGAGCGTATTGTGCGCGCATGGACGTCAACGGCCGTCGTGTTCTGGTCACCGGTGCATCACGCGGGATCGGGGAGGCGATCGCCCGGTCCTTTGCCCGGGCGGGCGCCCGGGTGGCGCTGGTCGCCCGGTCCGAGGGCCCGCTCAAGGAGCTGGCCGCCGAAACGGGCGGCACGTCGTTCCCGACCGATCTCTCCGACACGGCCGCCGTCGCCGGCCTGATCGACCGCGTCGAGGCCGACGGCGGGCCGATCGACATCCTCGTCAACAACGCCGGCATCGACCTGGCCGGCGCGTTCACGTCGAACGACCCGGCCGAGCTGGAGCAGATCTACCGTGTCAACCTGCTCACGCCGGTGCAGCTGTGCCGGCAGGTGATCCCGCGCATGCTCGAGCGGGGCGGCGGCCACATCGTCAACGTGTCGTCACTCGCCGGCACCGCCGTGTTCCCGGGCCTGGTTGCGTACTCCTCGACCAAGTCGGGGCTCACGCATTTCACCGCCGGCCTGCGCGCCGACCTCAAGGGCCTGCCCCTCAAGACGACGGTCGTCGAGCTGGGGCCCATCCCGACGGAGATGCTGAGCCACGTCGACGACTACCTGCCGACGTCACGCTCGTTCCGCCGCTTCTACCGCATGCAGCTGCTCGTCGACATCCCCCGCGAGAAAGTGGC
>JAFATL010000611.1 GCA_019243975.1 Actinomycetota bacterium
CCTTCCGCTGGAAGGCCGACGGCCTCGACGCCGCCGGTCTCGCCACCACGATCGGGGCCTCGTCGCTCACGATCGGCGGGCTGCTCAAGCACCTGGCCTGGGCCGAGGACCTCATGTTCACCACCAAGCTGAGCGGGGAGCCCCTCGGCTCGCCCTGGGAGGACTACGGCGGCGACGACTGGGAGTTCACCTCCGCCGCCGCCGACAGCCCCGCCCGGCTCTACGCCTACTGGGACGGCGCGGTCGAGCGCTCCCGGGCCCGCCTGGCCGCCGCCCTGGCCGCCGGCGGCCTCGACCAGCCGGTGCACCTGGCCTGGCCCGACGGCCGGCGGGCCAGCCTGCGCCGCCTGGTCTGCGACCTGATCGAGGAGTACGGCCGCCACACCGGTCACGCCGACCTCCTGCGTGAAGCCGTCGACGGTCGAGTGGGCGAGGACCCGCCGCCGCGGTGGCAGCCCGTGTCGAACGCGAGCTGAGTGGACCGAGCCGGACTCGAACCGGCACTCGCCTCCTTGCAGGGGAGGTGCGCTTCCAATTACGCCACCGGCCCGGTGGTTGCGGGACCGAGTGCCGCCCTCGGCGCGGTGGGCGTATGGGGCCCTCCTGAGCGCTGCCGTTGACCTACTCGTCGCGCGCGTAGGGCACCGTGGAGTCGAACCACGTCATGGCGCGGTATCAGCGCGCTGCCGTCACCGTCTGGCTCGTGCCCTGCGTGTTGCGTGGTCCCGGCTGGAGTCGAACCAGCGTCCTCCGGTTCTTCACACCGGCGCTCCGCCAACGGAGCTGCAGGACCAGATGGGGCCGGCGGCAGGAGTCGAACCTGCTGCCTCTGGGTTACTAAGCCAGTGCTCCTCCACCAGGAGCTTCGCCGGCATGGCTGCCAGGGTGAGGCTCGAACTCACCACGTCCCGCTTAACAGGCGGGCCCCCACGCCCGGTGGGGCTCCTGGCACTGCGTGGCCTCGCCGGCACGAGTCGAACGTGCGACTTCCGCCTTCGGAGGGCGGCGCTCTGTCCTGCTGAGCTACGGCGAGCGGTGCTTTCCTGCACGAAGTTGCCGCATGAGCAACTTCGTGCAGGAAAGCGAGTGGGGCGAGGTCAGGTGCCCTTGTAGTTGAGCACCTGGTGCAGGGTGTGCAGGACCTCGACCAGGTCGGCCTGGTCGGCCATGACCTGCTCCACGTCCTTGTACGCGGCCGGGATCTCGTCGACCAGTGCGGCCGCCCGGCCGGCCAGCCACACCTTGCCCTTCATCTGCTCGGCCAGGTCGGCCGTGGTGAACCGCTTCTTGGCCTGCGTGCGCGACAGTCGGCGGCCGGCGCCGTGCGAGCACGACTGCCAGCTCTCGTTGTTGCCCTTGCCCCGCACGATGTAGCTGCGCGTACCCATCGAGCCCGGGATGACGCCCAGGTCGTCGACGCCCGCCTTGATCGCACCCTTGCGGGTGACCCACAGCTCCTTGCCGCCGTGCACCTCCGGCTGGGTGAAGTTGTGGTGGCAGTTCACGCGCAGCGTCTCGGTGCCGAAGCCGAGGAAGGCGAACACCTCGGCCATGGCGTTGTCCATCATCTGCTCGCGGTTCGCCCGTGCGTAGTCCTGCGCCCACAGCATGTCGGCGATGTAGGCGTCGAACTCCGGCGTGCCCTGCACGAACCACGCCAGGTCGATGTCCTCGAGCTGCATCATCGCCTCACGCGCCAGCTTGCGAGCGACACCGATGTGCGCCTGCGCCAGCTGGTTGCCGATGCCACGCGAGCCCGAGTGCAGCACCACCCACACACGTGTCCGCTCGTCGACGCACAGCTCGAAGAAGTGGTTGCCCGAACCCAGCGTGCCGAACTGCTTGGCCGCCTTGGTCGCACGGTCCGCCGACAGCGACGTGGCGGGACGGTGCGCCGCCAGCCACTGGTCCGCGTTGCGAGCCACCCGGTCGTGGCCCTGACCCACGCCCGCCGGGATCGCCTTCTCGATGCGCGAGAGCAGCGGCTCGAGCGCGTCGGGCAGCTGCGACTCCATCACGTCGAGCTCGGCCGCGACCATGCCGCAACCGATGTCCACGCCGACCGCGGCCGGGATCACCGCGCCCGTGGTCGGGATGACCGAGCCGACGGTCGCACCGATGCCGACGTGGGCGTCGGGCATGAGGGCGACGTGGCCCTCCACGATGGGCAGGCGAGCGGTCTTCTCCGCCTGACGGAGCGTCTCCTGCTCGATGTCGCTCGCCCAGGAGACGAGCTTGTCGTTGATGCGGTTGGGCATGGTCACCCCCTCCTTCTTTCTCTCTCGTTGATGGTCGTTGCTAACAGTGTGGCCGGGGGGATTCGAACCCCCATCCCCGACGTGGCGGGCCGGGATCCTGTGCCGTTGAACGACGGCCACGTGTCGGTAGGTAGCGACGTACCGCGACGGGGACTCGAACCCCGGTTGCCAGGTTGAGGGCCTGGCGTCCTCACCTCTGGACGACCGCGGCGTGATTCCTTACTGCGAGCGTCGACGGCAGGGGTCGAACCTGCAGTCTCCGGTTTCGTAGACCGGTGCCTTGTCCATTCGGCCACGTCGACTCGTCGTGCGCGCCCCGGGGCTCGAACCCGGTCTTGTCCGGTGTAAGAGACCGGTGCCATACCCGTCAGGCGTGACGCGCATCGGTACCGGGGAGGACGGCGCGACGACACGCGCCGTCCTCCCCTTCTGTTCTTGCGATGCCTCTGCAGTTGTCAAGGTGCTGGTGTCCGCGCTGGAGGCGCGGCGAAGCAGACCCGGAAGGAGTCGAACCCTCTGCGGGCGGGTTTGGAATCCGCCGCGCCACCATGGCTCGGATCTCTGGATTACTTGCGCGTCGTGACGTTGCGACGTGCGCTACGGGAACTTGCCGCCGGCGATCGGGGGTACTTAACGATCGACGACGGGCAAGGACGGCCTGCCGAATCCGGCGGCCGTCCAATGGCATGGACGCGCGCCGAAGCTCGACAGGGGCATGCCCCGGAGCTCTTTCAGTTCGGCGTTGCGTCGACGTGCCATAGGAGCCTCGATGGTACGGATCCCAGCCGCGACGTCAACAGGTTTTGTGCACGACGTTCGTCACACTGGTCGACGCGCGCACACGCGCCGACGTGAGTCAGCTCAGCTTGTTGCCGTCGGCACCAAGCGCGTACCAGACGCTGCCGAGGCCTTGACCCTTGGCGTCGCCGGGGGCGCTGTCGTTGATGAAGTAGTAGAGCAGATGGCCGTTGTACGACAGCTGGTCGGTGCCGTCGGACTGCATGTTGACGGCGACCTTCGACTGGTCGAGGTCGCTGCT
>JAFATL010000627.1 GCA_019243975.1 Actinomycetota bacterium
ATTTGGCGTGCAGACCCACTCGGCGGCCGACCCCAAGGCCTGGCGCGACCGGGCCCGCCACATCGAGGCGCTCGGGTACTCGACCATGTACATCCCCGACCACTTCGGCGATCAGTACGGGCCGATCGTGGCGTTGACGGTCGCGGCGGAGGCCACCGACACGCTCAACGTCGGCGCCCTCGTCTTCGACAACGACTACCGCCACCCCGTTGTGCTGGCGAAGGAGATCGCCACCCTGGACCTGGTGAGCTCGGGACGCGTCGAGTTCGGCATCGGCGCCGGTTGGATGAAGACCGACTACGACGAGTCGGGCATGAAGTACGACAGCCCGGGCGTGCGCGTCACGCGCATGGAAGAGGGCATTCAGATCATGAAGGCGCTCTGGCGCGACGGCTCGGCCACGTTCAAGGGCGAGCACTACACGATCGCCAACGCCCAGGGTCAGCCCCGGCCGTTCACCCAGCCCCACCCCAAGTTCCTCATCGGTGGCGGCGGCAAGCGGGTGCTGTCGATCGCGGCGCGTGAGGCCGACATCGTGGGCGTGAACCCCAACCTCAAGGAGGGCTTCGTCGGCCCGCAGGCCATCGAGTCGGCCAAGCCCGAGTACTTCCACGAGCGCATCGGGTGGATCAAGGACGCCGCCGGCGCCCGGTTCGACGACATCGAACTGCAGGTGCTCACGTTCGTCACCCAAGTGGTGCCCAACAAGCGCGAGGTCGTCGAGAACATGGCGCCGCTGTTCGGCGTCACGCCCGAGGAAGCCGAGCAGATCCCTCTCGTCAATGTGGGTACCCCCGACGAGATCGCCGACACCCTCCGCGAGCGGCGCGAGACGTTCGGGTTCAACTACATCGTCGTGCAGGCCGACGCCTACGAGGCGTTCGCGCCGGTGGTGGAGAAGCTCGCCGGTACCTGACGATCAGGACTCGGTGATGGTGACCGTCTTGATGGTCACGGGGCGGCTGGGCGCCCCACCGAGACCGCTGCTCGGGTTGTCGACGTTGAGGCCGAGGATCTTCTGCACGACGTCGAGCCCTTGCGTCACCTTGCCGAAGGTGACGTAGGTGCCCTGGGCGTCGAGGGCCGAGGCCTTCGGCCCGGCGACGAAGAAGAACTGGGCACCCGCGCTGTTGGGCTGGCTCGTCCGCGCCATGACCAAATCGCCGGCCGAGTAGGTGAACTTCCCACCCTCGTCGGGAATCGTGTAGCCGGGGCCGGGGTCGGAGGGGCTCGACCCACCACCCTGGATGATGTCGATGCTCGGGTCGGTGCGGAAGATCGTGGTGCCGTCGTAGAAGTGGTACCGGGCGAGCACCACGAAGTTGCTCGTGGTGCTCGGCGTCTTCTTGGTGTCGAGGTCCACCACGATCTTGCCCTCGCTGGTGTCGAACGTCGCCGTGTACTTCTTGGTGATCGAGATGCACACCGGCGGTGCCTTGTCGAACTTGGTCGTCTTGGGCGACGAGCCGTCGGCCTTCGGGCACTGGGCAGAGCCCGCCGGCGAAGCGACGGTCGTGGTGGTCTTGCCCTTGGTCGAGACGGTCGACTTCTTGTTGTCGCTGCGCTGGGTCAAGAAGAGGATGACCAGGATCAGGACGACGGCGCCACCGATCAGGAGGAAGCGCCGGCGGCGGGCGGCGCGCTCCTGCGCGAGCCGCAGCGCCTCCTGACGAGCACGTGCGCTTTCCTTCTTTCGTTGCCGCTTGGCCTGGCTAGGCATAAGGGCTGACGTTATCCGCGAGACTCATGGCGGTGTTCCGCACCTCTCATCTCACCAAGCACTACGGCCAGGTGGCGGCCGTCGAGGACCTGTCCGTCGACGTGCCCAGCGGCCGCATTGGCCTGGTGGGGGCGAACGGGGCGGGCAAGACCACCTTGTTCCGCCTGCTCCTCGGCCTGACCCGCCCCACCGCGGGCACGGTCGAGATCGACGGCCGGCGGGTCGACGCCGACCCCGTGGGCATACGCGCCCGGGTCGGCTACATGCCCGAGCACGACTGCCTCCCGGCCGATCAGTCGGCCGCCGACCTGGTGGCGGCGCTGGGCGAGCTGTCGGGCCTGCCCGCCCGCGACGCCCGCCAGCGGGCCTCCGACGTGCTCAACCTGGTGGGGCTGGACGAGGCGCGGTTCCGCCCGATGGGCACCTTCTCCACCGGCATGAAGCAGCGGGTGAAGCTGGCCCAGGCGATCGTGGCCGACCCCACGCTCGTGCTGCTCGACGAGCCCACGGCCGGCCTCGACCCGACCGGGCGCGAGGAGATGCTGGGGCTGGTGGCGCGGCTGGGCGACTTCGGGATCTCGGCGGTGATGGCCACCCACCTCCTGGACGACGTGCAGAAGGTGTGCGACCACGTGGTGATGCTCGACGGCGGCCGCCTGGTGGTCGCCGGCCCGACCGAAGGTCTGCTCGAGGCAAAGACGGGCACCGTGATCGTCGAGGTCGACGGGTCGACGCGGGCATTGGCGGCGGCGCTCAAACGGCACGGCTTCAGCTGCACGCAAGAGGACGGGCACCTCGAGGTCGCAGTCGGTGACGCGGGCGACGACGGCCTCGACGTCATCCGCGACGCGGTCGCCGAGTTGAACCTTCCGTTGACGCGCCTGTCGACGCGCGTGGTGTCGCTCGACGACGTGTTCGTCGGGAAGGCGTCACACAAGTGACCGTCACCTCCCCCGCGCCGCGCGGGCAGGTCTACGACCGCGGCTATCGACCCTACGAGGGCAAGCGGGGTGGACGCGGCGCCGTGATTCGCGCCCTGTGGATCGCATCGATGCGGCGAGCACTGGGACTGCGCCGGTCGTGGCGCCAGAAGCTGCTGCCGTGGGGCCTGCTCACCGTCGTGTCGATCCCTGCCATCGTCGCCGTCGGCATCGCCTACGTCACCCGGAACACGCCCGGTCGCGAGTTCCACTTCATCACCTACCGGGAGTACGTCGGCGTCTCCACCGCATTGCTGCTGTTCGTGGCGGCGACGGCGCCCGACATCCTCTGCCCCGACCGTCGCCAGCGCGTCCTGCCGCTCATCTTGAGCCGGCCGCTCACGGGCCTCGACTACGTCTTCGCCAAGGTGGCCGCCATCTTCACGGTCGTGTTCGCGTTCGGCTTCCTGCCACAGGTGGTGCTGTTCGTGGGCCGCATGCTCGT
>JAFATL010000695.1 GCA_019243975.1 Actinomycetota bacterium
GGCGTGTCGGTGCACCGGGCCGACTGCGCCAACGCCATCTCCCTGTCCGCAGGCGACGCGGCCCGCATGATGGAAGTCGAGTGGGACCGCGAGCGCACCGGCATGTTCGTGGCGTCGATCGAGGTCAAGGCCCTCGACCGCTCACGCCTGCTGGCCGACGTTTCCCGCGCCCTGTCCGACTACCACGTCAACATTCTCGCCAGCTCCAGCCAGACCGGCTCCGACCGCATGAGCCGCATGCGCTTCGACTTCGAGCTCGCCGACCCCTCCCACCTCGACTCCCTCCTCGCCTCGGTCAAGCGCATCGACAGCGTCTACGACGCCTACCGCATCGTCCCCGGCAAAGGCACCGGCTAAGCCCTCCAACACCACCTTTGGGTGCAGTCGCAACCGTGGATAACGCGGTAAGTGCACCAGAAGGTCTCGGGTAGCCTCCCGGGGTGCCCGAGTACCAGGCGCCCAAGGGGACGTTCGATGTGTTGCCGCCGGAGTCGGCGCGGTATGAGCGGCTGGTCGCGGCGTTCGCGGGGCGGGCTGAGCGGGCGGGTTACGGGTTGGTGATCGGGCCGATGTTCGAGGACGTCGGCGTGTTCCAACGGGTCGGTGAGGGCACCGACATCGTGCGCAAGGAGATGTACGACTTCGAGGACAAGGGCGGGCGGCGCATCGCCCTGCGGCCCGAGTCGACCGCCTCTGTCGTGCGTGCCTACGTGCAGCACCGGCCGGTCACGCCGTGGAAGGTCTGGTACGTCTCGCCCCACTTTCGCTACGAGAACCCGCAGGCGGGCCGGTTCCGGCAGCACCACTCGCTGGGCGCCGAGGTGTTGGGCACCGAGGATCCCGACGTCGACGTCGAGATGATCGCGTTGGCGTGGCGCTTCTACGAGGACCTCGGCGTGACGCGCCTCCGACTCGACCTCACGTCGCTCGGCGACGACGTGTGCCGGCCTCCCTACCGCCAGCTGCTCATCGAGTTCCTGCGCGGTCAAACGCTCTGCGACGAGCATCGCGAGCGCTTCGAAGAGAACCCGCTGCGCGTCCTCGACTGCAAGAAGCCGGTGTGTGTGGAGGCGACCAAGGACGCACCCGTGCAGGTCGACAACCTCTGCGAGCCGTGCACCGAGCACTTCGACGCGGTCAAGGCCGGGCTCGACGCCCTCGGCGTGCCGTACACGCTCAACAAGCGACTCGTCCGCGGCCTCGACTACTACACCCGCACCACGTTCGAGTTCGCGGCCGAGGCCCTGCCGGCGACACAGAACGCGGCCGGCGGCGGCGGCCGCTACGACAAGCTCACCGAGGAGCTCGGCGGCCCGCCCACGCCCGCCATCGGCTTCGGGCTCGGCATCGAGCGCATCCTCATCGTGTGCGACGCCGAGGACACCTTTGCCGGCCCCGAGAGCCGGCTCGACGTGTTCATCATCGACACGACCGGCGACCGCAAGGCTCTCGCCGTCGCCGACGAGCTGCGCAACGCCGGGGTGCGCGCTGACCGTGCGTTCGACGGCCGATCGTTCAAGGCCCAGATGAAGCAGGCCCAACGATCGGCCGCCCGCTTTGCGCTG
Source organism: Actinomycetota bacterium (assembly GCA_019243975.1). GTDB lineage: Bacteria > Actinomycetota > Acidimicrobiia > Acidimicrobiales > JAFATL01 > JAFATL01. The sequence goes on from JAFATL010000695.1 coordinate 1,566, forward strand.
GTGATCGAGCCCGACGGCTGGCAGCTGCGCACGCTCACCGAGAAGGGTGAGCCCGAGACCGTCGACCCGGCCACGGTGGTCGACCACGTGAGGAAGAGGTTGTACCCGTGACGATGCGGACCGACTACTGCGGCGCCCTGCGCGCCGCCGACCAGGGCCGCACGGTCAGCGTGTGCGGCTGGGTCGCCAGCCGGCGCGAGCACGGCGAGCACCTGGCGTTCGTCGACCTGCGCGACCACACCGGTCTCGTGCAGTGCGTCGTCGACAACGCCCACGACCTGCGCTCCGAGTACGTGCTGCGCGTCACCGGCACCGTCCGGCCCCGACCCGAGGGGACCGTCAACCCCAACATCGGCACGGGCGAGATCGAGATCGGCGACTGCACCGTCGAGGTGCTGTCGACGGCCGAGCCGCCGCCGTTCCCCGTCACCGACCGGGTCGACGCCGACGAGACCACCCGCATGCGCTACCGCTTCGTCGACCTGCGCCGCGAGCGCATGCAGAAGAACCTGCGCATCCGGGCGGCCATGAACAGCGCCATCCGCACGTCGCTCGAGCGTCAGGGCTTCACCGAGGTGGAGACGCCGCTGCTGTGGACGCCGACGCCCGAAGGCGCACGCGAGTTCCTCGTGCCGTCGCGCATGTCGCCCGGCAGCTTCTACGTACTTCCGCAGAGCCCGCAGATCGCCAAGCAGTTGCTGATGGTCGGCGGCTTCGACCGCTACTTCCAGATCGCCCGCTGCGCGCGCGACGAAGACTTGCGCGCCGATCGCCAGTACGAGTTCATGCAGCTCGACCTGGAAGCCTCGTTCGTCGAGCAGGACGACGTTCTCGGCTTCGTGAGCCAGGCCGTGCTCGACGCCACCGAAGCTGTCACGGGCACGCGGCCGTCCGACGACATCCCCCACATGACGTGGAACGAAGCGATGGACCGCTACGGCAGCGACAAGCCGGACATCCGCTTCGGGATGGAGCTGATCGAGCTCAGTGACGTCTTCGCCACCACCGAGTTCAAGGCCTTCGCCGGCAAGCGGGTGAAGGGCATCCTTGTGACGGGCGGCGCCGACTTCACCCGCAACCGCCTCGACGGCCTCACCGACAAGGCCAAGTCGTGGGGGGCCGGCGGCCTGGTGTGGATGCGGGTCGTGTCGGCGACCGAGCTCGACTCGCCGGTGGCGAAGTTCCTCACTCCCGAAGAGACCAGCGCGCTCGT
>JAFATL010000104.1 GCA_019243975.1 Actinomycetota bacterium
GCGAGGACGATGACGCCGAGGGGGAGGAGCGCAGCTCCGAACCCCAGCGCCACCAGCCCTTGCATCTAGATCGTCTTGACGAGGAGGGCGTCTCCCTGGCCGCCGCCGCCGCACAGGGCAGCCGCGCCCATGCCGCCGCCCCGACGCTTGAGCTCGTTGAGGAGCGTGAGCGCGAGGCGGGTGCCCGACATGCCGATCGGGTGGCCCAGCGAGATGGCGCCACCGTTGACGTTGACCACGTCGTCGCTGATGCCCAGGTCGTCCATCGACGCCAGGCCGACGGCGGCGAACGCCTCGTTGATCTCGAACAGGTGGACGTCGCCCAGGGCCTTGCCCGAGCGCTCGAGCGCCTGGTTGATCGCACGGGACGGCTGCGTGAGCAGCGACGCATCGGGACCGGCCACCTGGCCGTAACCCACGACCTCGCCCAGCGGCGTGACGCCCAGCTTCTCGGCCGCCGCCTTCGACATCACGATGACGGCGGCGCCGCCGTCGGAGATCTGCGACGCGTTGCCGGCGGTGATGGTGCCGTCGGCCTCGAACGCCGGCTTCAGCCCGCCCAGGCTGTCGGCGGTGGTGCCGGGGCGCACGCCCTCGTCGGTCTCCACCACGATCGGGTCACCCTTGCGCTGGGGCACCGACACGTTGACGATCTCGTCGGCGAAGCGCCCTTCCTTCTGCGCAGCCGAGGCGCGCTCGTGCGAGGCAGCGGCGAACGCGTCCTGCCGGTCACGGGTGATGCCCTTGGCCGCCTTGGTGTACTTCTCGGTGCCGGCGCCCATGGCGCACACGTCGAAGGCGCAGAACAGGCCGTCGTACATCAGGGCGTCGACGAGCTTGCCGTCGCCCAGGCGGTAGCCGGACCGGGCGTCCTGCAGCAGGTGGGGCGCACGGGTCATCGACTCCATGCCGCCGGCCACCACGATGTCGGCTTGGCCCGCCGCGATCAGCAGGTCGGCCAGGTAGATGGTGTTGAGGCCCGACAGGCAGACCTTGTTGACCGTGGTGGCCGGGACCGTCATGGGGATGCCGGCCTTGACCGCGGCCTGGCGGGCCGTGATCTGGCCCTGCCCGGCCTGGAGTACCTGGCCCATGAACACGTAGTCGACCTGCTCGGGCTTCACGCCCGCCCGCTCGAGGGCGGCAGCGATGGCGAAGCCGCCCAGATCCATGGCCGTGAAGCCGGCCAGCGCGCCCGAGAGCTTGCCGATGGGGGTGCGGGCGCCTGCGACGATGACGGAACCGGACATGCGGACCTCCGAGAGGGGACTGGTCAGGTCAGTCTACGGCTCTCACGTGGAAACCATCCAAGGCGGCCCAACTATCGTGCCCCGCATGTCTCGCACCGTCCGCGCCTACGCCATCACCGCCGAAGCAGTTGCCCGTGAGAAGGAACGGGTCGGAGGCGACCTCGACAAGATGGACGTCGCCAACGTCATCCAGCTCGACAAGCTCGAGCTGCGGGAGATGGGCCCCAAGGACGTCCACGTGCGCTGGCTGGCGGTGTCCGGCGAGCACAACGTCGACCACGCGGCCCTCGCCGACACCATCAACATCGCCGACGCCCGGGGTGGCCGCATCTACCCGGGCAACTCCGCGCTCGGGGAAGTGCTCGAGGTGGGCGCCGAGGTGACCGAGTTCAAGCCCGGCGACATTGCCATCACCCACTGCAACGGTGACCCTGACCAGTTCGGGTTCCCGCTGCGCATCTGGGCGTACGACCAGCCCGAGTCGGTGGGCTGGTACGGCGAGGAAGGGGTCGTCGGCGCCTGGCAGCTCATCAAGGCACCGCTCGACTGCGGCCTCAGCCTGTGGGAGATCGCCGCCCTGCCGCTGCGGGCGCCCACCGCATGGCACATGTGGCGCCGCGCCCTCGGCATGTTCCGCCTCAAGGTCACCGAGGAACAGCTGCCCACGCTCAACGTGCTCGGCTTCGGCGGCGGCGTGTCCGAGCTGTTCCTGATGCTGGCCAAGCACTTCGGCCACAACGCCTACTTCTGCTCCGGCAGTCCCGATCGCCGCGAGGCGCTCGAGAAGCTCGGCATCGTGGGCATCGACCAGAAGCAGTTCAACCGCTTCGCGTCCAAGGACGACGTGTCCGCGTTCCGCAAGCACGTGAGCCAGATCACCGACGGGGGCGACGCCCACATCGTGTGCGACATGCTGCGCGGTCCCGTCTTCCCGGCTGGTCTCGCCGTTGCCGCCCGCATGGGTGTGAACACCAGCGCCGGTTGGCAGCTCAGCCAGGTCGTCCAATACAACACGACGGTGATGTCGGTGAAGCAGGTCACCCTCGACCACACGCACTACGACACCATCGAGGGGTGCCACGAGGCCACCGAGCTCTACGGCAAGGTCTTCAAGCCGACCGTGCACAAGGAGATCTACCCGTTCGAGGATCTGCCGAGGTGCTTCGAGGAGATGCACCAGAACATCCAGACGGGCATCCCGATCATCCGCATCACCGACGACCTGCCCGACAGCGTGAAGGGGATCATCTAGTGGGCGCGGGCCACGACCATTCGCACGGGAGCAGCGGCAAGCTCACCGACATCGACCACGTGGGCATCGACCAGAAGCAGTTCAACCGCTTCGCGTCCAAGGACGACGTGTCCGCGTTCCGCAAGCACGTGAGCCAGATCACCGACGGGGGCGACGCCCACATCGTGTGCGACATGCTGCGCGGT
>JAFATL010000158.1 GCA_019243975.1 Actinomycetota bacterium
GTTGGCGGACCCGATGACGAGGAGCACGCGTGAGCCCGACGGGATCGTGCCGCCCTCTACCTCGACGTCGGTCGTGGCCAGGCGAGCGAGGGCCTGGCTCGAGGTGTCGTAGCGAAGGGTCTCCTCGATCCAGGCGTCGACGCGCGACGCGTCGGTGAACGGCTTGGACCGCTGGTCGGGGTTGCGCCACGCCCAGTACCAGGCGTTGCCCAGCAGCTTGGTCGTGGTCTCGTTGCCGGCCACGACCATGAGGAAGAGGAAGGCGATGATCTCGTCGTCGCTGAGGCGGTCGCCGTCGAGCTCGGCCTGGGTCAGCGCCGAGACGAGGTCGTCCCGCGGCGAGGCTCGGCGCTTCTGCACCAGGTCGCTGAAGTAGCCGGCGAGAGTGATGGCGGCCTCGAGCCCGGCATGGGGCACGTCGAGCACGCCCGCCTCCCGGTGCACGAGGAGGTCGGCCAGCCGCCGCACCTCGTCGCGATCGGATTGGGGTACGCCCATCATCTCGGAGATCACGTCCATCGGGAGGCGACCGGCGAAGTCGGCGATGAAGTCGAACGCGCCCTGCTCCAACAGCGGCTCGAGGTACTGCACGGTGAGCTCGCGAATGCGCGGTTCGAGGTCGACGACGCGCCGGGGCGTGAAGCCGCGGGACACCAGCCCGCGCATGCGCGTGTGCCGGGGCGCGTCCATGGCGAGGAACGACATCGTCTTGTGCGCGTGCGGCCCCCAGGCGATGGGGTCGAGCGATACGCCGTGGCTGCTCGAGAACGTGCGCGAGTCGCGGAAGGCGGCCGTGACCTCGGCGTGCTTCGACAGGGCCCAGAAGTCGAGCTCGTCGTTGCGGTACAGCGGCGCCTCCGCCCGCAACCGCGCGTACGTCGGGTACGGATCCTCGTGAATGGCGTAGTCGTACGGGCTGTACTGCAGCGCCTCACCGTTCTGGCCAGCGGATCGGCGTGTTTTAGGCGACATCTGCTGGCCAGAACGCGACGGGGTGGGCATCATCGCTTGGCTCGCAGGACGAGGGTGGCCACGTCGCCCAGCTCGGACGCCAGGTCGGCGTACTGCAGGTGGCCCATGCCGGCCTGCAGCAGGGCGCCGGAGAGGGCGAACTCCAGCGCGTGCACGGCGGTGGGCGACGCCTTGGGTCCGAGCGCCTCGGTCAGGCGAACCCGGATCTCACCGCCGACGCGCTCGCGCAGGTGGGCGACGTCGGGGTCGCCCGCCAGCATGGCCGTGGTGCAGGCGGCCGACAGCTCGGGCTCGTCGGCGACCAGCAGGCAGATGTCGCGGATGGTCGTGATGGCGTCATCGGCGCGGGGGAGCGCCCGCAGCCGCCGCCACCACACCTCGGCGAAGAGATGGTCCTTCGAGGCGAAGTACGTGTACGCAGTGGCCGGCGCCACGCCGGCGCGTCGGGCCACGCCCCGCACGGTCGTGCCCTCGTAGCCCTGCTCCCTGACCTCGACCACGACCGCGTCGACCAGCTTCTGCACCGTGTCGGCCTGGCGGTCGGTCAGGCGCCGCCGGGTCGGTTCGCGCGCCTCCGGCGGCAACCGGACCGGAGTGCTGGACACGTGTCCAGACACTAGTCCGGCTGCCCCCGGCTGGCAACGCTGAAATCGTTAGCGGCGCCCGCCCCGACCGCCGTCGCTGCCCGAGAAGCCACCGGGGCCGCCACCCGGCCCACTGGTACCGCCCGACCCGCCGTTGAACCCACCCGAGCGGGGGTCGCCGCCCGACGGCGGCCGATGATCGTCGGTGCCCGGCGTGCGGAAGAAGACCTGGGCGGCGGTGAGCGAACCGTCGCTGGCGAGCGCGCCGGCCGCCATCAGCTCGTCGCCGACCTTGATGTCCGACAGCGTCGCGCTCTGGTTGTTCGCCGTCTTGTAGGTGGTGTCAGCGGTGACGTTGACGGTCTTCGTGGTCTGGCCGTCCGGCGTCGTGACCACGATGGTGTTGCCGGTGATCGACTTCACGATGCCCATCACCCGCTGCTGACTGTCGGATGACCCGGGCCGGTTGCCCTCGTGCTGGCCCTGGTCATCGGCGTGCTGGTTGATCGACCGGTTGCTCGGGCCACTCGCCGGGTCAGCCGCGGCGGTGGCGCTCGTCGCGTCGTCGCTCTGGCTGTTCTGGGTGCGGGCGCCCTGTACGGACGTGGACGACGCAGGCGCCGGCTTCGGCCGCGGGTCGTGCACGTTGACGAACAGCGCGTCGAGGGCCGATCCGTTGACGTGGCCGTAGGCGCTGATGCGCTGGCCGGCCGCGATGTCCGACAAGGCGATCGGGTTGCCGTCCTTGGTGAACACGGTCGAGCCGTTGGTGTGAACGGTGCGGGTGAACCCACCGTCGTCAGTCAGCGTGATGTCGCTGCCGGAGACCGACGCGACCGTGCCTCGCAGCTGCACGAGGACGATGAAGACGCGCGCCGCCGTCGGCGTGGTGGCGTCGGTCAGCTGCACGAGCACCTTGTCGCCCACGGCGACGCCGGCGGGCGCCGTGCGCGTACCGGCTTCGGCGTACTTCGTGTCGGCCGTGGTGGCGATGTCCTGGGTGGTGCCGTCGGCCTTCTTGATGGTGAACGTGTTGGCGCCGACGGCGGTGACCGTGCCCCGCGTGACGTGATGTCGGTCGTCCCGCGGCGTCGGTGGCGTGCCCGGCGTGTGCACGTGGACGAACAGCGCGTCGAGGGCGTCGCCGTTGGCCGCGCCGTAGGCCCGCACCACGTCGCCCGCCTTCACGTCGGCCAGCGTGGTGGCCGCCTTGTCACGGAAGTACTTGGTGTCACCGGAGACGTTGACCGTGCGCGTGAACCCCTGCCCGTCGGTGACGGTGATGGCCGACGCCGAGGTCGACACCACCTTGCCGCCGAGCGACGCCAGGAGAATGGCGACCTTGTCCGCCGTCGGTGCGGTGGCGTCGGTCAGCCTGACGAGCACCTTGTCGCCGACCGCAACGCCGGACACGGCCGCCGGGTTGCCCGACTCGGTGTACTGCGTGTCAGCGTTGGTGGCGATGTCTTGCGTCGAGCCGTCCCGCTGCTTGACGGTGAACGACGTACCGTTCACGGCCGTGACCACGCCGCCGACCAGGCGGGCGTGACGCCCGTGGTCCGACGCCTGGCGACCCGGCGACGCGGAGGCCGCGGTGGTGAGAGCGAAGCCGCCCACCACCAGGCTGATGAGCAGCGCGACGGCGACCCTCACGCTCGTCAACCGCAGGTAGTTCCGACCTTTGCGCACGAATTGTCCTCCTCGATGGGCAGTGCGATCAGCCCGTACATGACCGATGGCCGTCGGGCGTTACAGATCCCGGCCCCCAGGCCGAAAGAAATGGCAATGGGGGCTCCTGACGATGTGACGAACGCGGTCGCCGCGTCATGTAGAGGGCGTGAGGACGTGCGCGCCCAACCCGCCACCGGTTCCGGCGACCTGGTGGCCGCGGCGCGCACCGGCGACCAGGACGCGTGGGAGCAGCTCTACCGCGGCCTCCACCGCCGCCTGCGGGGCTACATCTCGCGGCGCGTCGGCGGCGAGCACGTCGAGGACGTCATGAGCGAGACGATGACGCGCGCCGTGGCCGGCCTCGACCGGTTCGAGCTCGGGGCGGCCGGCTTCGACGGTTGGGTGTTCGGCATCGCCCGGCGGGTGGTGTTCGAGCACAACCGTCGGGTCGACACGGCCCGCCGCCGCGGACGCGAAGTCGTCGTCGCCGCGGTCGACACGCGCACCGCGGGCGACGCGGAGCCGGGGGACGACGTCGTGCTCGCCGACGAGCACGCCCACGTGCGCCGGCTGTTCGCCCAGTTGTCGCGCGCTGAACAGGAGTTGCTCGAGCTACGGGTGATCGCGGGTCTGAGCGCAGACGAGGTCGCTCGCGTGCTCGGTAAGCGCCCGGGCGCCGTGCGCACCGCGCAGTCGCGTGCGCTGGCCAACCTTCGCAAGCTGTTGGAGGACAACGAGAGGCGGGCGACCGGTGACTGAGTCACGCCGCGACCTCGCCCTCCTCGACACCCTGGCGGCCGCCCTCGCGCCGGCGCCGGTGGAGCCCAGCGCCTCTGAGCTGTTCTCGCTGCGCATGGCCGTGGCGTCGCACCACGCCCTGGTGGACGGCGCCCAGGCCCGACGCGCGGCCGCGACGCGCGTCCCGTTCTGGCGCCGCCCGTGGGCGGTGGCGTCGCTGGCGACCGGTATGGCGCTGGCTGGCACCGGCGCGGCCATGGCTACGGGGGCCGCACCCGTACCTGACCCCGTGCGCGCGGTCGCTCACGCCATCGGCCTGCCGGTGGACTCACCGCAGGTCGTGCAGGTGCAGCGGGCCACCCAGACGTTGCAGCACGACCTGTCGAAGCCGAGCACGGCGCCGTCCCCCCAGACGGCACGCGACGCGCAGCGGCTGCAACAAAAGTTGTCGGACCTCAGCCCGTCGGAGCGAGAGCGCGTCGGGGCCGCGCCGGCCCGCACGCTTGACCGCTGGCGGGGACCGGGTCCTTCTTCCGGCCCCGGTTCCCCGTCGTCGTCGACGCCGACCGGTCAGGCCCCGTCGCGGCCGACCGGCGAGAGGACCTCGGGCAACTCCGACGAGCGCCGGGGCCCGTCGGGCGGCGGCAGCGGTCCGTCCACCGACCCCCGTCAGCCCAGCAGCGGCCCGTCGCCGCAGCCGTCTTCGACCCCGACGACATCACCGACTTCGTCGGGCCCGGGTCAGTATCCGTCGCCCTCCGGCGATCGCCGTGACCCGAGCGGCGGTACCAGCGGCGGCACCAGCGGTGGTACCAGCGGGGGGACGAGCGGCGGCACGAGCGGCGGCACGAGTGGCGGAGGGTTCGACCATTCCGGCCCCGGGGGCGGCGGGACCTACCCGAGCGCATCGCCGACCGGGGACGTTCACCGGTAAAGCCGCTACAGCCAACCCTTCTGCTCCGCGATCCGCAGCGCGTCGGAGCGGTTCTGCGCCCCGAGCTTCTGGATCGCCGCCGAGAGGTGGTTGCGCACCGTCCCCTGCGACAGGTGGAGGGTGGCCGACAGCTCGCCGACGGTCGGGTGGGTCCGCACGGCGGACAGCACCTCCTGCTCCCGCCGGGTGAGCGGGTTGGCACCGTCGCTCAGGGCCTCGGCCGCGAACGCGGGGTCGACGATGCGCTCACCCTTCACGGCCCGGCGGATGGCGTCCGCCAGCTGGCCGGCAGGCGCATCCTTGAGCAGGAACCCTGACGCACCCGCCTCCATGGCGCGCCGCAGGTAGCCCGGCCGCCCGAACGTCGTGACGATGAGCACCCTCACAGCGGGCTGGGCCCGGATGAGGGCGGCGCATGCGTCGAGGCCGCTCATGCCCGGCATCTCGATGTCGAGCACGGCCACGTCGGGTTCGGCGGCGGCGGCGGCGGAGACGACCTCGTCGCCCCGCGCCACCTCGGCCACGACCTCGAGATCGGTTTCCAGGTTGAGCAAGGTCGCCAGCGCACCGCGCACCATGGCCTGGTCCTCGGCCAGCAGGACGCGGATCACGTGACGGGGACGGCGACGCAGAGGCGGAACCCGCCCTCCGGGCGAGGGCCCGCTTCGACGGACCCGCCGAGACGCTCCACTCGCTCGCGCAGGCCCCGCAGCCCGTTGCCTTCGCGGGCCGACGGCGTATCGGCGTTGCCGTCGTCGGCGATGTCGAGCGAAGCCTCCGACAGCCCCGCCACGACGCGCACGTCGCAGTGGCTGGCGTGACTGTGGCGCACGACGTTGGTCGTGCCTTCGCGTATCGCCCAGGCCAGCGTTGCCTCGACGTCGGCGGGCAGCGTGACGTCGGGGACGCGTACGTCGACGTCGATACCGGCGGCCATCAGCGCGGCGCGCGCGCCACCGACCTC
>JAFATL010000216.1 GCA_019243975.1 Actinomycetota bacterium
TCCTCGAACAGCTCGTCCCCCAGCCGCGACATGAGCTCCGTCGACGACACGATGTCGGTGAAGAGAAGCGTCACCACCCCGCCAGCAGTCGAGACGTTGCCCCTGTCGGGAGCCGGCGGGTGGGGCGACGCCGCGGCAGCCGCGACCACCACTCGCGGCTCCGCGGGTGCCAGCCAATCGAGCGAAGAGTTCTGGGTCAAGATTGCGTTCTCGAGACGCGCCAACGCCGGGTTGGGGTCGATGCCGAGCTCTTCGCTCAGGGTGCGGCGCAGCTCCTGGAAGGCGCGGAGGGCGTCGGCTTGGCGGCCGGCGCGGTAGAGGGCGACCATGCGCTGGCCCCACAGCCGCTCGCGCAAGGGGTGCGTGCGGCAGGCGGCCTCGAGGTCGCCGACCACTTCGTGGTGGCGGCCGCACGCCAGCTCGGCCTCGATGCGCTCCTCCAACGCCAGGACGCGCAGCTCTTCGAGACGCACGGCGTCGCCCGCCGCCCACGGCTCGTCGGCGAACTCGTCGAGGGCCCGGCCCCGCCACAGCCGAAGGGCGTCGCCGAACGCCAGCGCGGCGGCCAGGTGATCCGACTGCGCGACGGCCTGGCGGCCCTTGGCCAGCAGCGCCTCGAAGCGTGCGATGTCCACCGCGTCGATCGGGGTGCGGAGGATCCACCCGCCGGCCTGGGCCTCGAGTGAGAAGACGTCGGCCGCTTCCTCGTGGAACGCCCGCCGCAGCCGCGACACGTGGGACTGCAGGGTGCGGGCCGCCGTGCGGGGCGGATCGTTGCCCCACAGCGCGTCGATCAGGCGGTCCTCGGAGACCGCCTGGTTGGCGTGCAGGGCCAGGACGGCCAGCGCCGCCCGCTCCTTCGGCCCACCAATGCCGGCTGGGATACCCCCGGCCCCCACCAGTTGGACCGGCCCCAGCAGCCGAATCTCCACATGGGTGAGAGTACCGATGTCGGATTCGAGGAAAGTTGCTGCCGTGTTGCAGCCGGCTGCAACTCGCTGACGAAGTGCGCCCGGGAGGAGTCGACCCTCCATCTCCCCGGCAAAGAACCGGGTGCTCTCGTTGAGCTACAGGCGCGTGCGGCCGGTAGCTTCGCGCGCTGTGAGTCCGACCACCCAGGCAACCTTCATTGGTGACGAGGTCCGCACGGCCGAAGCCACAGCCGCCGGCGACAAACTGCTCGTGGCGCCCGAGGGGTTGGACGACGCCCTGGGCTGGAAGCTCGAGGCCCAGGGCCTGTGCCGGGGCGACGTCTGCGTGCCCGTGCGCGACCAGGCGGCCCTCTTCCAGGACGGCAGCCTCGACCTGGAGGCGGTGGCCCACGCCCTCGGGCGGCTGGCGGTGGTCGACGCCGACGCGGGCCTGATGGCGATGGGCGCCGACCCCGCCATGCGCAAGCAGGCGCTGTCGCTCGACGCACCCGCGTTCACCCTCGACGACCTCGATGGCAACCCGCACAGCCTCGACGAGTGGCGCGGTCGCAAGAAGCTGCTCTTCGCCTTCGCCACCTGGTGAGGCTGTCGCTACGACCTGCCCGGGTGGCAGGTACTGCACGACGAGCTCGGCGCTGACGGCTTCACGGTCGTCGGTGTGGCCCTCGACGACTCGGTCGACGACGTCCGGCCGTGGACCGACGGCATCACGTTCCCCGTGCTCATCGACCCGCAGCACACGCTGTCGGAGACCTACGCCATCAGCAACGTGCCCACCGTCGTGTGGATCGACGAAGACAACCGCATCGTGCGACCCAACGGTGTGGCCTTCGGCACCGACATGTTCAAGGACTTCACCGGCGTCGACTCCGAACCCCACAAGGAAGCGCTGCGGCGATGGGTGCGTACCGGCGACGTCCCAATCGACAACCAGCGCGCCCGCGAGGCCGTCGGCGATCTGAGCGAGGACGAGGTGCTGGCCCGCCTGCACTTCCGCATCGCCGCCCACGCCCGCCGCGAAGGCCGGGACGATGTCGCGTCGCGCCACTTCGCACGCGCCGGCGAGTTGGCGCCGTTCGACTGGACGATCCGCCGGGCCGCCCTACCCCTCACCGGCGACGACCCGTTCGGCCAGACGTTCTTCGACATGTACGGCGAGTGGCAGGCGGCGGGCAGCCCCTACCACGGCCTCGCAGGCACCGAAGCGGTCTGACTCCCCGCTCTACTCGCTGACCCCGGCCGACTCGAAGGTCGCCATCTCGCGCAAGATGCGCGCGGCCGCTTCGAGGGGACCGAGGGCGAGACACGCGCCCGACCCTTCGCCGAGGCGCAGCCCGAGGTCGATCACCGGCTCGAGCCCGAGATGGTCGAGCACCGCGGTCGCTCCCGGCTCGGTCGAGCGGTGCCCGGCGAGGACGTAGGGCAGCACGGCCGGGCAGTCGGCGTGGGCGGCCAGCACGCCTGCGCCCGCGATCACGCCGTCGACGACGACCGGTACGCGGTGCGACGCGCCGGCGACGATGAACCCGGCGAGGGCCGCGATCTCCAGCCCCCCGACCTCGGCCAGCACCGTGGCGGCGTCGGCACCCGCGGGCACCCGGGCAACCGCCTGGGCCACCACCTCGGTCTTGCGAGCGAGCATGGCGTCGTCGATACCCGTGCCGCGGCCCGTCACTTTGTGGGCGGGTTGGCCGGTGAGCACCGCGATCACCGCGGCAGAGGCCGTGGTGTTGCCGATCCCCATGTCGCCGGTGACGAGGGCGCGGGCCCCGCCCTCGACCAGCTGCGTCGCCACCGCCGCGCCGACGTCGCGAGCAGCCGTTGCGTGCTCGATCGACATGGCCGCGCCGGCGGCCAGGTTGTCGGTACCCGACCGCACCCGGCGGCGCAGGAGGTGGGGCACGTCGGGGATGCCGAGGGCGTCGAGATCGGTGGCGACGCCGACGTCGACAACGGTCACCGTCGCCCCCATCTGCCGGGCCAGCACGTTGATGGCGGCACCACCCGCGACGAAGTTGGCGACCATCTGGGCGGTCACCTCCTGGGGCCACGGCGTAACGCCCTCGGCCAGCACCCCGTGGTCGGCGGCGAACACGGCCACCGCCGCGGGCGTCGGGATGGGCGGCGGGTCCTCGCCGCTGATCGCGGCGAGCTGGATGCCGAGCGACTCCAGCCGCCCGAGCGAACCACGCGGCTTGGTGAGGCGGTCGTGGTGGGCGCGGGCGCTGGCCTCGGCGCTCTCGTTGATCGGCTCGAGAGCCGCCGCACGCGTTGCGTAGGTGCCGGTGTCGTGATCGGTCATCGTGCCTCCTGGATCAGTCGGTCCACCGCGGCCATGTCGAGATGCGCCTCGAGAAGGTCGGCGAGCCGGTCGAGTTGGCCCTCGCGGGCGGCGGCAAAGGACGTCGTCGCCGGTCGGTAGCGGATGTGGCGGCGACGGGCGACAGCGAGCAGAAAGCGGCGACGGAAGTCGTCGGACTCGAACAACCCGTGCAGATTGGTGGCGAACACGCCGCGGTTCTCGTCGCACGCACCCTCACGCTCGCCGTCGAGCTCGAGCCACGGCACGGCGACGTCGTCGCGGGTGGTGAGCCCGTGGTGGATCTCGTAGCCGTGCAGGTCGGCACCGAGGCCACAGCCGCGTCGTTGGCGCAAGGTCTTGGCGGACGCGAAGCCCGTGCTGACGTCGAGCAAATGGAGGCCGTAGGCCGTCGTCCCCCGATTCGCCTCGACGCCGTCCGCATCCTCGATGGCGCGGCCGAGCATCTGGTAGCCGCCGCAGATGCCGAGAATGACAGCCGACGAGCCCACGATCGCGTCGGCCAGCCCGCAGGCGCGCAACCAGGCCAGGTCGGCAACGGTCGCTCTGGTGCCCGGCAGCACCACCAGGTCGGGGTGACCGAACGCGGCCACGCTGTCGATCCACCGCACGGCGATGCCGGGCTCGATCGCCAGGGGATCGAGGTCGGTGGCATTCGAGACCTGCGGAAACCGGATGGCGGCGACATCGAGCACCGCCGGGCGGTCGACCGACGCGCGGGGCGGTGGGCCCGCGAACGCCATGGCGTCCTCGGCATCGATGGCTACGTCCGGCACGAAAGGGAGCACACCGAGCGTCGGCACGCCGGTCAGCTGCTCCACCTGCTCCGCGCCGTCGAGGAGGAGGGCGGGATCGCCCCGGAACTTGTTGATCACGAACCCGCCGATGCACGCCCGCTGGTCGGGGGGCAGCACCTGGACGGTGCCCACGAGTGCAGCGAAGACACCGCCCCGCTCGATGTCGCCGACGACAATGGCGCGGCATCCGGTCGCCACCGCGATCGGCAGGTTGACGATGTCGCGGTCCAACAGGTTGATCTCGGCCGGGCTGCCGGCACCCTCGAGCACGACGACGTCGAAGCGCGTGCGGAGGTCGGCCAGCGCGGCCAGCACCGTCTCGAGCAGCTGGGGCTTGAGGTCGTGGTAGCCGGCGGCGCTGACGGCAGTCATCGGCCTGCCCATCACGATCACCTGACAGTCCGTCTCGCTCATGGGCTTGAGCAGGATCGGGTTCATGGCCACGTCGGGCTCGACGCGCGCCGCGAAGGCCTGGGCCGCTTGGGCCCGGCCGATCTCGTGACCATCGTGGGTGACGTAGGAGTTGAGCGACATGTTCTGGGCCTTGAACGGCGCGACTCGTACGCCGCGGCGGTGCAGCGAACGGCAAAGGCCGGCGACGACGTGACTCTTGCCGGCGTCGCTGGCCGTGCCGCACACCATGAGCGCGCCGCGCAGCGAGGTCACCACTTGGCCGCGGCGACCAACAAGGCGACCGTCTCCCCCACCAACCCGGCGGCGCCGAGCACGTCACCGGTGTAGCCGCCCAGCTGGCGGCGTCCGAGCACGACGACAGCAGTGGCGCCGACGAAGCAGGCCGCCACCGCCGCCGCACCGGACCAGCCCGTGGCGACAGCACCCAGCGCGAACGCGGCCACCGCGCCGTACCCGCCGACCGGTTGCCACCGGCCCACGAACATGCCCGTCGCCAGGCCGCCGTCGTCGGCCCGCGCGTACGGCACCACGTGCGCTGCCACCGCCATCGCCGTGCGCGACGCGCACCACACCGCCGCGATCAGCAGCACGTTCACGTGGAGGGCGGCCAGGGCGGTGAACCGCAGCAGGAGAACCGCGGCACCGACGGCAATGCCGTACGCACCCACCGCGGGCTCGCGCATGACGGCCAGCCGCCGGTCGCGCGCCATGTGCGGCAGGAGCCCGTCGGCGGCGTCGACCAAGCCGTCGGCGTGGAGCAATCCGGTGACGCCGAGGTCGACCGACAAGGCGATGGCAGCGGCGACGGCGGCAGGCCAGATGCGGCCGGCCAACCACCACGACCCGCCGACGATTGCACCCACCGCCGCACCGACCACCGGGAACCACGCCACCATCCCCGGCTCGGGGTCGCGGGCGCCGCCGAGCGACGTCAGGAAGGCGAAGGCGGGGCGAATGCTCATCGCAGTCGCGTCGGGATGCCGGCCACGACCAGCCACACCTCGTCGGCCGCCGCCGCCAGCCGGGCGTTGAGCGTCCCCAACTCCTCGGCGAACCACCGCCCCGCCGGCGTCGTGGGCACCAGCGACAGCCCGACTTCGTTGGTCACCGCGATCACGCGAACGCGCGTCGTCGTCCATGCGTCGGCGAGATCGTCGACCGCTTCCGCCAAGGTCTTGACCGCGTGGGGCGCGTTGTCCCAGCACCCGGCCGCGGCCATCGTGCCCGCCAGCCAGGTGTTGACGCACTCGATGAGGAGCGGCGCGTCTGACGCGCCCGTCGACCGGAGCAGATCGGCGACGTCGAGCGTCTCGACCGTCGTCCACCGGTCTGGCCGCCGGGCCTGGTGAGCGGCCACGCGCGCCGCCCACTCCTCGTCGTCGGTTTCGGCGGACGTGGCCACGTAGGTGACCGCCGGCGCGCCGGCCAGCCGGCGCTCCGCTTCGAACGACTTGCCCGACCGAATGCCGCCGGTGATCAGCACGCGCCCGGTCGGCACGTCCGTCGCCATCAGTAGTCGATGCCCTTCTGGGCCATGACGCCGGTGTCGTAGGCGTGCTTGACCTTGCGCATCTCGGTGACGGTGTCGGCCAGGTCGACCAGCGCCTCGGGCGCGTCACGGCCGGTGATCACGACGTTGACCTTGGCCGGTCGCGCTCGGATGGCCTCGACGACGTCGGCCCCGTCGATCCAGCCCCAGTTGACGGGGTAGGTCACCTCGTCGAGCACCACCAGCTGGTGCTCGCCGGCACCGATGACCGAGCGGGCGTGGTCCCAGGCGGCGCGCGCCACCGCTTCGTCCTGCGAAAGGTCCTCGGAGTCCCAACTGAAGCCCTCGCCGATGGCCCACCAGTCGACCCCGAGCTGCTCCTTGCAGACCTTCTCTTCGCCCACGTGCCACTTGCCCGACTTGATGAACTGCACGACGGCGACGCGCCAGCCCCGGGCGACGGCGCGCATCACCATCCCGAACGCAGCCGTCGACTTCCCCTTGCCGTCGCCGGTGTTCACGATCACGAGCCCGTTGGCCCGCCGCCGCTCCGGGTTCTCGTGATGCGTCGGAACTTCGCTCGGATCGGTCATCCCTGTACCTCCCGCAGCGGCAGCACGACCGGGTGGCCGCTGTCGTGGATGATGCGAACGCGCGCGCCGTAGTAGCGGGCCAGGTTCGCTTCGGTGAGCACTTCGGACGCGCTGCCGCTCACGACCGTGCGGCCCTCGTCGAGCAGCACGAGACGTTCGGCGTACTGGCCGGCCAGGGTGAGGTCGTGCATGGTGCTCACGACGGTGAGCCCGCGCTCTCGCCGCAACCGGTCGACCAGTTCCAGCACCTGTTGCTGGTGGCCGACGTCGAGGGCAGTGGTCGGTTCGTCGAGCAACACCAGCGGCGAGCCCTGCGCCAGGGCGCGGGCGATGAGCACGCGCTGGCGCTCGCCGCCCGACAGCGTGGTGATGACCCGATCGATGAACGGCTCGAGCTCGAGTCGTTCCAGCGCCTCCTTCACGGCGGCCACGTCGGCCGGACCCTCCATGGCGAGGGGGCGAATGTGCGGCGTCCGACCCAGCATCACGTACTCGAACACACGCGCACCCTCGGGCACGATCGGCACCTGGGGCACCAACGCGACGAGCTGGGCCCGCTGGCGCCGTGTCAGCGACCCGGCCGGGCGGCCGTCGATCGACAGCTCACCGGCACCGCTCGCCAAGCCGGCGAAGTAGCGGAGCAGGGTGGTCTTGCCCGCCCCGTTGGGGCCGACGATCGACAGCCACTCCCCCTTCTCCACCGCCAGGTCGATGCCGTCGAGGACCGTCTTGTCGCCGAGCGAGACGGTGACCCCGGTGCACGCGATCACGCCGTCACTCCCATGCGGCGCGAGGACCGGAGCACGAACACGAAGAACGGTGCGCCGAAGAACGCGGTGACCACGCCGATCGGCACCTCGGCCGGTGACGACAGCGTGCGCGCCAGCAAGTCGGCCAGGCACAGGAAGGCGCCACCGAACAGCAACGACAGCGGCAGCACCACCCGGTGGCTGCGCCCGAAGAGCAAACGCACGGTGTGGGGCACGATGATCCCGACGAACGCGATCAGCCCCGATACCGAGACGGCCGCGGCCGTACCGAGCGACGCGGCGATGATCACGATCAACCGACTGCGGCGGGCGTTGATGCCGAGCGTGCTGGCTTCGTCGTCGCCCACCGCGAGCACATCGAGGGTGCGGCGATGGGCGAGCAGCACGATCCACGTCAGCACCGCGTACGGCACCAGCACGACCGTGTCGTGCCAGCCCGCAGTGGAGAGCCGCCCGAGGATCCAGGCGTAGACCTGGCGAATGGTGTCGACGTTGCGCTGTTGGATGTAGGTCTGCACCGCGGTGAGGAAGCTGGCCACCACCACCCCGGCGAGGATCAACGACGCGGTCGACGCCCGGCCCCCGCCGGACGTCCCCAACAGGTACGCCAGCGCAACCGCGACCAGCGCACCGACAAAGGCAGCGAGGGGCGCCGCCGCGGGCGTGGCCGCGCCATCGGCGGCGCCCACGATCACCACGGTGACGCCCAGCCCTGCGCCCGCGGCCGCCCCGAGCAGATAGGGGTCGGCCAGCGGGTTGCGGAACACGCCTTGGTAGCTGGCGCCGCACACCGACAGCGTGGCCCCCACCACGAGGCCGAGCACGAC
Organism: Actinomycetota bacterium; assembly: GCA_019243975.1. Classification (GTDB taxonomy): domain Bacteria; phylum Actinomycetota; class Acidimicrobiia; order Acidimicrobiales; family JAFATL01; genus JAFATL01. Next base: position 8,143 of record JAFATL010000216.1, read on the forward strand.
GCGCGGCAGGCGGATCTGGTCGACGATGGCTGCTTGTTGCGGGGTGAGGTGCGCGTGCATCCCCACCAGCTTGCGCAGCACTTCGACGGGCGACAGCCCGGCCGGGCCCACGACCAGCCCGGCCAGGGCCGTGGCGGCCACCGCCACGACCCCGACCACGAGCCAGGTGGGCCTCAGCCGGGACTGCGTCATCGCGTCATGCCGCCGGCTGCGCCTTCACCGCGTCGATGACCTTGGCCAGCAGGTCGACGATGCGCGGCCCCCACCGGCTGGCGATGTCGTCGTCGAGCTGCACGACGTGATGGTTCTTCACCGCTTGCAGGGCACCGAACGCGGGCCGGGCGCCGAACGTGGCCTCCGACTGCTGGCAGCACTTCGTGTCGGCGAGGAACACGAAGTCGGGGTCGGCCTTCACCAGGTACTCGGCCGACAGCTGCGGGTAGCCGCCCTTACTGCCGTCGGCGTCGGCCGCGTCGGCGACGTTCTGCAGACCGGCGAGTGAGTACATCTGACCTATGAACGTCTTCGACGTCACCGAGTACAGCGTGTTGTCGAGCTCGTGGTAGTAGGTCAGGGGCTTGGCCCGCTTGGGCAGGCCCTTGGTGAGGTCGGTGATCTTCGACTTCATCGACGCCACGACGTTCGCGGCCGCCTTCTCGTGGCCCGTGCGCTTCCCGAGGTCGGTGAGCTGGGTGTAGCTGTCGTCGATGGTCTTGGCCGCCTCTTCGTCGACGACGGGGATCGACAGCTTCTCGAGTGACTCCTTGAGGTTCTTGGTGTCGCCCGAGATCACGACCATGTCGGGCTTGTAGCCGGCGATGGCCTCGACGTTGGGCTGGTACGCCGACAGGCTCGTCTTCGGCGCAGTGGTCGGGTAGTTCGACTGGTCGTCGACGGCGACGACCTGCTTGCCCGCACCGATGGCGAACAGCATCTCGGTGGCGGTGGCCGACATCGACACGATGCGCTTCGGTGTGTTGGCCGGCGCGGTGGTCGCGGACGACGCTGCCTTCTTCGAACTGCTGCCGCATGCGGTCAGCACCGACAGCGCCACGACAACGGCGGCGATGGTCTTCTTCACTGGGTAGTCGCTCCTCCTGTCTGTCGAGGGTGTGGGTGACGCTCGACGGGAGGGAGTCCCTACCGTGCGAACCGGGCCCTTCCTCGAGGCTGGTTCGTCACGCCAACCGGCAGGCGACCTGGCTCGCCTCCCCGATTTGAGGAGGACCACAGTTGCGGGACAGCGTCGGGTTCGCACCGACTTCGCTGCCGGGTAGCAGACGCGGTCACGGTATCAGAAGGCGTGTTCAGCCCACCGGGCGCCGCGCCCGGGCCAGGAAGGCGCGCAGGGCCGGAACCTCCTCCTCGATGCCTTCGGCGAACCGGGCCGCCGCCCGCACGACCTGCCAGCGACGCAGTAGTGCGTCGTCGACCGGCCGCAGCTTGCGATACGCCACCAAGTAGCGGGCGGCGAGGATGCGGCCCCCGATCGGCGCGGCCACGTTGATGAAGGCCGAGCTCCCGGGCGGCGGCTTGCCGATGCGCATGAGCAGGTGGGTGCGGGCGACATCGCCGATCGGATTGCCTCGGGTGGACTCACCCCAGTCGATGACGACGGGCGCGTCCCACGAGCCGAGGATGTTGCCGGGATGCATGTCCCCGTGACAGAGGCGGTCGCCGTCGGGCAGCGTGTCGAGCACCGCGAGGGCGAAGGCAGCGTGCTCCGGCAGGAGACCCTCGGCGCCAACCTCGATGCGCTCGCGCAGCACCGCCCGCAGCTCCGGCAGCGCGGCCGGCGCCGCGCACCGGTGCATGGCCACGTGCTGGGTGGCCAGCGTCCGCGCCACCCGGTTGAGCGCGTACGGGCGGCGACCCAGCAGCTGCAGGAAGTCGGCGCCCTCGATGCGCTCCATGACCAGCCCCGGCCTGCCGTCGACGATGGTGGTGCCGAACGACTCGGGCGCGGCCAGGCCGTCGGCGTGCAGCACCTGCAGCGCCGCTTGCTCGCGCTCCACCCGGTGCCCCCAGTCGGCGAAGCGCATCACCTTGACGACCTTGCCGTCGGGGCGCACGAAGATCTCGGCCTCCCGACCTTGCGCGAGCAGCGTCAGACCCTCCTCCGACCCGGCCGGCGACATCGCCGCATCATGCCTGCAGGAAGTAGAAAGTGCGCATGAGCACGACCACCGCCGACGCCCTCGTCGACCAGCGCATCGACCAGCTGCTGGCCGAGCACCCGCCCGCCACCACGCCCGCCCAGGAGTTCTGGGGGGCCCAGTTCGACCTCGGCCTGGCCTGGGTGCAGTTCCCCGAAGGTCACGGTGGTCTCGGCCTGTCGCCCAAGATGCAGGGCGTCATCGACGACCGGCTGCGGGAGGCGGGCGCGCCGTCGCCGTTCGGGCGCAACCCCATTGGCATCGGCATGGGCGCACCGACCGTGGAGTCCCACGGCAGCGAGGAGCAGAAGAAGCGCTACCTGCGCCCGCTGTTCACGTGCGAAGAGATCTGGTGCCAGCTGTTCTCCGAGCCGGGCGCCGGGTCCGACGTGGCGTCGCTGTCGACCAACGCCGTGCGCGACGGCGACGAGTGGGTGATCAACGGCCAGAAGGTTTGGACCACGCTCGCCCACCTCGCCCGCTTCGGCATGCTCGTCGCCCGCACCGATCCCGATCAGCCCAAACACAAGGGTCTGTCGTACTTCGTCATCGACATGCACGCCCCCGGCGTCGAGGTGCGCCCGCTGCGGCAGATGACCGGCGAGGCGGAGTTCAACGAGGTGTACTTCACCGACGCCCGCATCCCCGACGCGGAGCGACTGGGCGACGTGGGTGACGGTTGGCGGGTGTCGATGACCACGCTGATGAACGAGCGCGTGGCGCTCGGCGGGGGCGTTCCCCCGCGTGGGAGCGGTGCCATTGCCGAGGCCGTGAAGACGTATCAGGAGCACGGCCACGGCAACGCGGTGAAGCGCGATCGCCTGATGAAGCTGTGGATCCGCTCGGAGTGCGCGCGCCTCACCAACATGCGGGCCGCCGAGAACCGCCAGATGGGCACGCCCGGGCCCGAGGGTTCGACGGGCAAGCTCATGTCGGCCGAGCTCAACAAGCTGATCTACGAGTACTGCATCGACCTGATGGGACCGGAGGGTGTCCTCTACTCGTCGTACGAGATGGTGCGGCCCGACGGGGTGGCGTTTGCGTCGCACGACCTGCCCAAGGCCTTCCTCCGCAGCCGGGCCAACTCCATCGAGGGCGGTACGTCGGAGATCATGCGCAACATCCTCGGCGAGCGCGTGCTCGGCCTCCCCGGCGACGTTCGCGTCGACAAGGACCTTCCCTGGCGCGAGGTGCCGCGCAACTAGCTGGTCGTTATCGCCGCCAGAACAAGAGGTGCGTCACGCCGCTGGCGCTGGGCACCGACTCGAGGTGGAACCGGTCGAGTAGCTCGTCCGGCGACGTCCACAGTCGCTCGCCTTGGCCGATCTCGATCGGCGCTACCGCGACGTGCATGGTGTCGATGAGGTCGGCGTCGAGGAACTGCCGAACGGTGGCGACGCCGCCGCCAATTCTGACGTCCTTGCCGTCAGCGGCTTCCTTCGCTTGGCGCAACGCGTCGGCCGGTTTCGCATCGATGAAGTGGAACGTGGTGTCGCTCAGCGTGAAGCTCGGCCGGTGGTGGTGGGTGAGGACGAACACGGGTGTGTGGAACGGCGGGTCGTCACCCCACCACCCTTGCCAGTCGAGGTTTTCCCACGGACCCCGCTGCGGCCCGCACTTGTTGCGCCCCATGATCTCGGCGCCGATGTTGCGGGCGAAGTCGCGCGTGAAGTAGTCGTCGAGGCCGAGCGACCCGGCGCCATCGGTGCGGCCCGGCCAGTGCGCGGTGGCGAACGCCCACGCGCCGAGGTCGGCCGGGAGCTTGACGCTTGCGTCCTCGGCGTGGCCGAACGGCGCCTCGAGGCTCTGACCCTCGCCGGCGCCGAAGCCGTCCGCCGACAGCATGAAGTTCTGCACGCGCACGAGTTGCGACATCACGCCACTCCGAGGTGACGCGCCAGCTTGGTGAGCGACTGCAGACCGAGCTCGACTGCACCGAAGCCGATGACGTCGGTGCGGCGCTGCGCGGTCGGGTGCAGTTGGCGGAGGGTGAGGACCGTCTTGCCGTCGGATTGTTCGTCGAGGGTGACCGTCATACGGAAGCGGTCGGGGTCGTCGTCGACGTCGGCGCCGTGGTCGAAGACCAGCCGTTCGCCGGGAACGACCTCGAGGTAGTCGAAGCGTCCCGTGAACACGGTGCCGTCGGGGGCGGTCATGTCGAGGCGCGCCCGGCCGCCCGGTCGGGCGTCCATCTCGTACACGTTGCAGGTGAAGCCGTCGGGACCGAACCACTGGCAGAACGCGTCGGCCTCGGTCCACGCGTCGAACACGGCGTCGCGCGGCGCGTCGAGGACGCGCACGAGGACGATCTCACGGTCGAGCGCCCACGTGGTCGGGTCGCTCACGGTCGGGGTGCTGCTCATCGCTTCTCCAATTTCCGTGTCGTTGTGGTGCGGGCCGTCGTGCGTCGGAGGTGCGACTCGAGGCGGTCGAGGCGTTGCTCCCACGCGGCGCGGGTGTGCTCGGCCCAGGCCGCGATCTCGATCAACGGCTCCGGCCGCAGCTGGCACGGCCGGCGTTGCCCATCTCTACCCCGGCTGATCAGCCCCGCCTGCTCGAGCACCTTCA
>JAFATL010000316.1 GCA_019243975.1 Actinomycetota bacterium
TCTCTACGAGAAGGCCAAGACGTCGATGTGGAACGGCGAGACCGACCTGCCGTGGGACACCGAGGTCGACCAGGAGAAGGTCGTCATGGCCAACGCCATGAACGCGGCCGGCGGCCTGGGCGCTGACGCGGCCGGCATGGACGTCGCCGGCACGCCGTTCGCCAAGTGGGGCGACAAGGAGTGGATCCAGCTCGGCGTCGAGAGCCAGAACTGGACGCTGTCGCAGTTCATGCACGGCGAGCAGGGCGCGCTGGTGTGCACGGCCAAGATCGTGGAGTCGGTGCCGTGGATCGACGCCAAGTACTACGCGGCCACCCAGGTGATGGACGAGGCCCGGCACGTCGAGGTGTTCGCCAAGTACCTCGACACCAAGCTGTCGGGTCACTACCCGATCAACGCCCACCTGCGCCTGCTGCTCGACGACATCATCCAGGACAGCCGGTGGGACATGACCTACCTCGGCATGCAGATCATGGTGGAGGGCCTGGCCCTGGCCGCCTTCGGCTTCATCCACCAGCTCACCACCGAGCCGCTGCTCAAGCAGCTGCTGCGCTACGTGATGAGCGACGAGGCCCGCCACGTGGCCTTCGGCGTGCTCAGCCTGCAGGACTACTACAACGAGCTGTCGGCGGCTGAGCTGCGCGAGCGCCAGGAGTTTGCGTTCGAGGCTGCCGTGCGTATGCGTGACCGCTTCCTCCAGCAGGAGGTGTGGGACCGCATGGGCCTCGACGTGAAGACGATCCTGCCCCTGGTCATGGCGTCGCCCGAGCGGGCCGGCTTCCAGGCCATGTTGTTCTCGAAGATCGTGCCCAACTGCAAGAAGCTCGGGCTGCTCGACGCCGCCGACGGCTGGCTGCGCACCAAGTTCACCGAGCTCGGCGTGATCGCATTCGAGGACTGGGCCGACACCGGCGAGGAGTACTCGATGTTCCAGCTGGCCGAAGGCGAGCTGGCCGCGACCGCCTGAGACCGCCTGAACCACCACCCCCCCGGTTCGGGTGTGACAAGCCGCCCTTTGCGGGCGGCTTGTCCGCGTCTCGGGCGCTTGTTGACCGCAGGCGTACGCTGACCACATGGTCACGCAGGAGCACGACATCCGGTCCGGGTCCCTCGAGGAGCTCGCCCAGACGGTCACCGACGCCGAGAAGCGGGAAGCCATCCACACGGTTCGCGCCGCGACTGACGTCACCTTCACGTGGGACTACGAGCGCAGCCGCGACCAGCTGGTGAAGCTGTACGTGAAGGCGAAGACGTCGCAGTGGAACGTCTCCACCGACATCGACTGGGACATCGACGTCGACCCGTGGAAGATCGCGCGCGACCCCAACAACCCGCTCAACACCACCATGGCGCTCGAGCGCGCCGGCACGCCGTTCGAGAAGCTGAGTGACGACGAGTGGTACGACCTCGGCGCCGCGCAACAGGCGTGGGTGCTGAGCCAGTTCATGCACGGCGAGCAGGGCGCGTTGATCTGCACCGCCCAGATCGTCGAGACCGTGCCGTGGATCGACGCCAAGTACTACGCGGCGACCCAGGTGATGGACGAGGCGCGCCACGTCGAGGTGTACGCCCGCTACCTGCGCGACAAGCTCGCCCACGAGTTCCCGATCAACGTGCACCTGCGCGCCCTGCTCGACGACGTCGTCGCCGACAGCCGGTGGGACATGACCTACCTCGGCATGCAGATCATGATCGAGGGCCTGGCGTTGGCGGCCTTCGGGTTCCAGTACCAGACGACGCCCGACCCGCTGCTCAAGCAGATCACCCGGTTCGTGATGGCCGACGAGGCGCGCCACGTGGCGTTCGGCGTGCTGTCGCTGAAGGAGGCGTACGCCGACCTCACCGGCGCCGAGGTCCGAGAACGCCAGGAGTTCTGTTACGAGGCCGCGGTGAAGATGCGCGACCGCTTCCTCGGCCAGGAGGTGTGGGAGTGGGCGGGCCTGCCGGTCAAGGAGTGCACCAAGGTGATGCTCGACGCGCCCATGCAGGTCGAGTTCCGCAAGGTGCTGTTCTCCAAGATCGTCCCCAACCTGAAGAAACTCGGGCTGCTCGACGCCGGTTCCGTCAACGGCAACCCCGGCTGGCTGCGCCAGAAGTTCGGCGAGCTCGGCGTGCTCCAGTTCGAGGACTGGGAGGACACCGGCGCCGAATATGAGCGCATGCAACTCGAAGCTGTCTGACTACGCTCTCGTGCCATGGCGCACGTCTCGGACCCCTCGTTCCTCGTCCTGCACGCGTTGCGCCTCAAAGGCTTCATTGCCGCCGATGCCGTCGCCGACCTGACGGGGCTCGCGCCCGCTGAGGTCGCGGCACAGCTCGAGGCGTTCAAGAACGAAGAGCTGGCCACCTACCGGGAGGGCCGCCTTTCAGGGTGGTCGCTCACGCCCGCCGGCCGCACCCGTCACGCCGAGCTGATCGCGGCCGAGCTGGCTGCCGCCGCGTGCAAGGACACGATCGATGCGGGCTATCGCGACTTCCTCGGGGTCAACCAGACCCTGCTCGGCGTCTGCACCGACTGGCAGCTGCGCACCGTCAACGGCGAGCAGGTCGTCAACGACCACACCGACGCGGCCCACGACAAGGCGGTGATCGGGCGGCTGCGGGAGGTCGACGGCGCCGTGCAGCCGGTGTGCCACGTGTTGGCCGGCCAGCTGGCCCGCTTCTCCGGCTACGGTCCCCGCCTCTCGACGGCGGTGACCAATGTCGAGAACGGCGACGTCGACTGGTTCACCAAGCCGCTCATCGACTCGTATCACACCGTCTGGTTCGAAATGCACGAAGACCTGCTCGCCACGCTCGCCATCGAGCGGGCGCGCGAAGGAGAGGGCTGATGGCCACCATTCCCGGGCGCTTCGGCGCCGTGCTCACCGCCATGGTCACCCCCTTCGACGCCAACGGCGCCCTCGACCTCGACACCGCAGCCCAGCTGGCCCGCTGGCTGGTCGACCACGGCAACGACGGCTTGGTCGTCACGGGGACGACGGGCGAGGGCCCGGTGCTCACCGACGAGGAAGAGATCTCGTTGTGGAAGGCGGTGCGCGAAGCGGTGTCGGTGCCGATCGTCGCCGGCGCGGGCACCAACGACACGCGGCATTCCGTCCAGCAGGTGAAGGCAGCCGAGGCGGCGGGCGTCGACGGGATCCTGGCAGTGACGCCGTACTACAACCGCCCGTCGCAGGCGGGTATCGAGGGGCACTTCCGGGCCATCGCCGCTGCCACCTCGTTGCCGGTGATGCTCTACGACATCCCCATCCGCACCGGCCGCAAGATCGCCCACGACACCCTGATCCGGCTGATCACCGAGGTGCCCAACATCGTGGCGGTCAAGGACGCCGCCCTCGACGTGTCGGCGTCGGCCCGGCTGGTTGCCGACGCGCCGGACGACTTCGACCTCTACAGCGGCAACGACGACCAGACCCTCCCGCTGCTGTCCATCGGTGCGGTCGGCGTCGTCGGTGTGGCCACCCACTGGGCCGGGACGCAGATGGGCGAGATGATCGCGGCGTTCTCGAAGGGCGACGTCGACGAGGCCCGCCGGCTCAACGCCCGCATGCTCGAGTCGTACGACTTCGAGAGTGGCGACCTCACGCCCAACCCGGTGCCGGCCAAGGCCATGATGCGCGTGCTGGGCATCCCGGTCGGTGAGTGCCGCCTCCCCAACGCGCCTGCCCCCGCAGGCCTCGAGGACCGCGCCCGGGACGTGCTCGCCCGTCTTGGCTAACCCCGTCAGGGTCGCCTTCCTCGGCGGCCTCGGTGAGATCGGTCGTAACTGCGCGGTCGTCGAGATCGACGACCGCTTGATGTTGCTCGACTGCGGCCTGATGTTCCCCGACGAGCAGATGCCGGGCGTCGACCTGGTGCTGCCCGACTTCACGTGGCTTCGCGACAACGCCGACCGGGTGGAGGGCTGC
>JAFATL010000351.1 GCA_019243975.1 Actinomycetota bacterium
GGCAGCCGCACCATCAACTTCGCCCACCCGTTCTTTGGCCTCCTCACCGCGTTCGTGTGCTGGTGGCTGACCGCCAAGGCCGACTTCTTCCCGTTCACGCTCATGCCGTTCGCGGCCGGGACGCGGCCCCGGTTCGTCGTGGCTGCCCTGCTGTCGCTGCTGTTCATCGCGTTGTACGGCTTCGGTGTCGAGCACGGCATCATGCGCCGATTGCGGCGGGCCCCGCGGCTGGTGACGCTTGTGGCCACCATCGCCATCGCCCAGGGCGCGTTGGGGTTGGTCACCATCCTCTTCACCCGCACGCCCGACCAGCAGGCGACCAACCGGGTCCTGCCGTTCATCACCAACGTCCACTTCGTCATCGGCAAGCGGGTCATCACGGGCGCCAACATCACCGTCGTCATCGTCACGGCCATCGTGTGCGTCGGCGCAGCGCTGTTCTTCACCCGCGGCAAGTTCGGTGTGGCCGTGCGTGCCGCGGCCGAGAACGGTGACGCGGCCCGCCTCCTCGGCATCTCCGCCGACCGGGTCGCCGCCTTCGTGTGGATCGCCGGCTCGGTGCTGGCGGGGATCGCCGGCATCCTCGTGAGCCAGGTCAAGGGCGGCGTCGACCCCAGCACACTGTCGCTCGGCTTCCTCGTCCGCGGTCTGACCGCCGCCCTCATCGGCGGGCTCACGTCGTTGCCCGGCGCGGTGGTGGGCGGCCTCATCGTCGGCATCACCCAGGAGATGCTGGTGTGGCGGTTCACCGCGCCCACCCAGCAGGGGCTGCCGGAGCTCGTGCTGTTCGTGTTCGTGGTGGCAGTGCTGATCTTCCGGCCCGGCGGCCTGTTCGGTCAGCGCGAGGAGACCGAGGACAAGGTCGGCTTCGTCCCGGTCCTGCGCGAGCTGCCGGCCCGTCTACGGGCCAGCGCGGCGGCCCGGGCGTACCGGGTGGTGAGCGTGATCGTGGTCGTGGGCGTGGCGGCTCTGGGGTTCACCACCACCGCCGCCAATACCGGTCTCATCACCCGCATGCTCGCGGTCGCCGTCGTCGGCGTTGGGCTCACGGTGCTGATGGGGTACTCGGGCCAGATCTCGCTGGGCCACTGGGCGCTGGCCGGGGTGGGCGGCTTCGCCACTGCCAACTTCGTCACGCGCATGCACATCCCGTACCTGATCTCGCTCGTGTTGGCGATCGGCGTCGGCATGTTGGTGAGCCTGGTCATCGGTCTGCCTGCCCTGCGAATACGCGGGCTCTACCTCGCCATCGTCACGTTGGGATTCAACCTGGCCTGCCAGGTGTACCTGTTCAAGCAGAGCTGGCTCGGCGGGTCGTCGGCCGGGCGCGACCTGACGCCGCCCAAGCTCGGGCCCCTCGACCTGGCCGATCCCAACAACCGTCCACTGCTGGCGTTCACGATCGTGTGCCTGTTGCTGGTCCTGCTGGTGGCGCGCAACCTGGCCGCCGGCCGCACCGGCCGGGCCTTTTTCTCGCTGCGGGAGAACGAGAAGGCGGCTGCCACCTTGGGCGTGCGGCTCACGCGCTACAAGCTGCTTGCCTTTGCGGTGTCGGGTGGCATCGCCGCACTCGGGGGCGCGCTCTACGCCAGCAGCATCGGCAACGTGCGGGCCGCCGACTACGAGACCCCGTACTCGCTGACCCTCATCGCCATCGTCATCGTCGGGGGTCTGGGCTCCTCGTGGGGCGCCGTGTTCGGGGCGATCGTGATCCGGGGCATTCCCGATCTGGTGAAGTTCAACAATCTCTGGATCGTCCCGATCGGCTCCGGCGTCCTGCTGCTGGTCGTGATCATCCGAGCGCGTGGTGGCGTCGCGGGGATGTTCGCCTACATCCGCGAGAAGGTGATCACCGCCGTTGACGAGTTGGGAACGGCGGCGGCGGCCCCACCACCCGCGCGCGCCCCGACACCGCCGTCTGCGTAGGGTCGGCCCGTGATCGAGGCCCGGGCGTTGACGCGCCGCTTCGGTGGGCGCGAGGTCGTGCGCGACGTGTCGTTCCGGGTGGAGCCGGGCGAGGTCGTGGGCTTCCTCGGACCAAACGGTGCGGGCAAGACCACGACCATGCGCATGCTGCTCGGCCTGTTGCGGCCCGACGGCGGCGACGCGGCCGTCGACGGACCGGTCGGCTTCCTACCCGAGGTGTTCGCCGGCTACGAGGCGCTGTCGGTGCGCGGGTACCTGGCGTTCATGGCCGGTGTGAAGCGCACCACGTCGGATGACGTGGCGCGGGTGGCCACGGCCGCCGGTGTCGCCGACTTGCTGCGCCGGCCACTCGGTCGGTTGTCGAAGGGGCAGCGCCAGCGCGTCGGGCTGGCCCAGGCGCTGCTCGGGAAGCCGCCGTCGTACGTGCTCGACGAACCGACCCAGGGCCTCGATCCCAAGCAGGTGGTCGAGATGCGCGACGTGATCCGGTCGTTGGCCAAGACCGACGGCGCGGCCGTGCTGCTGTCGACGCACTTGCTGGCCGAAGCGTCATCCGTGTGCGACCGCGTCGTGGTGATCGCCAAGGGCCGCGTGCGCGCCGAGGAGCGGCCGGGTGCCACCCCCGATCTCGAGGCGCGCTTCCTCCGCCTCGTCGGTGAGGCCGAGCTCGATGATTAGTGCGGCCGGAGGCGCGCAATGATCTGGCGCGTCGCCGGCAAGGACCTCAAGGTGCTGTGGGCGTCGCCGGTGCCGTATGTCGTCGGCGCGCTGTTCCACGTCCTGCTCGGCCTGCTGTACGTGAGCCAGCTCGAGAACCGCAAGCAGGCGGTGATCCAGCCCATGTTCCCGCTGGCCGCCTTCCTCCTCCTGCTCACCGTGCCGGTGCTGTCGATGCGCGCGTTCGCCGAGGAGGCCCGATCGGGCTCGCTCGACCTGCTGATGGCGGTGCCCGTGCCCCGCTGGGTGCTCGTGATCGGCAAGTGGCTGGCGACGTGGCTCACCACACTGGCGGTGCTGGCGCCGTCGCTGGTGTTCGTGTTGCTCCTCCACCTCTACGGTCACCCCGAGACGGGGCCCATACAAGCGGGATACCTCGGCCTGGTGCTGCTGTGCGCCGTGCTCGCGGGCATCGGCGTGCTGGCGTCGGCGCTCACGACGTCGCAGCCGTTGGCCGCCCTCGTGGCGCTGTTCGTCACCATGGCGCTGTGGTTCGCCCACATCGGCTCCGACGCGATCAGCACCAGCACCGCGCTGGCCCGCTTCTCTCTGAGCGAACGGCTGCGCACGTTTGCCGGGGGCGCCGTCGACACCGGTGACCTGTGGTTCTTCGTGTTCGTCACAGCCGCCGCCCTGATCGTGGCGGCGGCCGTGCTGGCCGTGCGGCGGTTGCGATGAGGCGCTACCTCGTGGGCGTCGTGGCTGCACTGGTGGTGTTGGCCGTGCTGGGCGGGCTGGCCGACCGCACCCATCACCTGTTCGATCTCACCAGCACCAACGCCCTCACCCTCACGAAGCAGACGCGCGACGTACTCCACGGCGTGCACCACAAGGTCGAGGTCACCGCCTTCATCGCCCGCACCGAGAGCGGGCGCTCCGAAGCCGCCGCCCTCCTGCAGCGCTACCGCCGCATCAACCGTCTGGTGACGTTCAAGGTGGTCGATCCCGCCGATGCGCCCGCGTTGCTGCAGCGGCTGAAGGTCGATCCGACGGTCGACGCGGTGGCGGCCTCGATGGGCTCGCACGTCGCCCGGGCGCCCACGATCACCGAACAGGACGTCACCTCGGTCATCGCGCAGGTCGTGCGCAACGTCAACGCCACGTTGTGTGCCGCGACCGGGCACGGAGAGCCCGATCCGGGGGGCGAGGACCCGACCGGCATGGCGTCGGCGATGCGCCTGCTCGAGCTCAACAGCTACAAGGTCCGCTCCGTCGACCTCCTCACTGACCCGCGCGTGCCGGAGTCGTGCTCCGTGCTGCTCCTCGCCGCGCCCACGGCCGCCCTCGGGCCCGCCGAGGACGCCATCAAGACCTACCTGGCGGGCAACGGCCGGGCGGT
>JAFATL010000388.1 GCA_019243975.1 Actinomycetota bacterium
GTGCATGTCGACGCGCACGAGCGTGCCCCGGTTGGTCACGTCGGTGATGCGCCCGATCTTGATGCCGAGCACCCGCACCGGCGACCCGGGGTACAGGCCGATGCCCTGGGTGAAGTCGGCCGAGACGTGGTAGCCCCCTCCCCCACCCGAGGAGCACGCGGCCAGGCTCGCAGCGGCCGTCACCAGCGCGACGACGACGGTGATGAGCCGGCGGCTCACGACGCGCCTCGCAGGACCGGCGCCAGCAGCATGTCGAGCGATTGGTGGATCTGGGCGGCGGTGGACACCGCGGCCCGGCCCTTGGCCCCGGCCGACGCGGGCGAGGTGGACTGGCCGGGCAACGGTCCCGTGCGGGCGCTGCACGGCAGCGGGTCGTTGCCGAGGGCCAGGTCGAGCGCCTGGTCGACGACGCCACACGAGCCCAGGATGGGGTCGACGCTGGTCGGCCCCAGACCCTGGGCGAAGACGTTGGCCCAGCGGTTGGGGTTGTTGTCGGGGCCGGAATAGCCGATGGAGGAGAAGCCCTGGATGGCGACGCCGAGGTAGGCAATCGACTGCGCCAGGTCGACCTGGTGGCGGCCGACGATCACCAGGTCCTGGTGGAGCTCGTCGAGGACCGAGTCGAGCTTGGCCCGGTTGGCACCCACCAGGTCGGCGGTCTCCTTGGCCGCGGCGGCGGTCTGCTGGAGCAAGGCGGCCAGCTGCACCCGCTGATCGGCCAGGCTGCGCACGACCACGTTGAGGTTGTCGACCAGCCCGACCAGCTCGTTGTCGCGGCCCGCCAGCGTGCCCGACAGCTTCTTGGCTGCATCGATGAGGCCGCGGGTCTGGTCTTGGCGATCGTTGACCTGGGCCGTGACCTTGTTGAGGCCCTCGATGATCGACACCACCTCGTCGCGCTTGTCCTTGGTGACGCTGGAGAGGCTGGCGAGGAGGTCGTTGAACGCTTTGGCGTCGATCTTCTGCAGCAGGGGCGTGCCGATGTTCTGCAGGTCGAGCACCTCGGTGGGCGACGACGTGTCGGTGATCACCGAGCCCTTGTGCAGCATCGTGGTCCAGTCGCGGCCCGTGACCAGGCGCACGTACTTGCTGCCGAGCAGGGTCTCCACGATCACCTGGGCCTTGGTGTCGCGCGACAGCTCGATGCCCTTGTTGATCTTGAGAGCGACCTCGACCTTGCCGCCGGCTTGGCGGATCGAGCCGACCGAGCCGGCCGACACGCCCGCCACCCGCACCTTGTCGCCGCCCTTGAGGCCGGCGGTGTCGACGAAGCGCGCCATCACCGTGTACTCGCCCTTGACGACGCCGCTGGTCAGCAGCAGGGCGCCGGTGGTGAAACCCAGGATGATGGCGATCAGGATCGCTCCGATGATGCGCGGGTTGCGCTCGGTGAACGACTTCACGACGCCGAGCTCCCGGCGAAGGCGATCAAGTTGCCGAGGTTGGGCCCGGACGGGTGTGCGGGGCCGGCTGACGCCGGGTGGATGACGTCGGTGACGAGCGTCTCGCTGCTGCAGCTCGTTTCCCGGGCGAGGCACGCGACCACGACGCGGATCTGGAACCACTGGCCGTACGACGAGATGAGGTGGTACGGCGCCAGGCCGCTCGACAGGGTCGCCAGCGACTTCTCCAGGTCGGCCCGGTGCTGGCCCAGCACGCCCGCGATCGTCTGCAGGTTGTTCACCGCGGTGTCGACGTCGCCCCGGTGCTCGGCCAGCAGCTGGCGCAGCTGCGCCTGCACGGCCGCGAAGTTGCTCACCAGCCCCTGCAGGGCGGCGTTGTTGTCGGCCAGCGTCTTGGACACCGACGACAGGTTGGTGACGGTCTGGTCGAGGGCGCTGTCGCGCTCGGCCACCGCGCCGAGCACCTGGTCGAAGTTGTCGATGATGCGGCCGGTCTTGGTGTCGAGGGAGCCGAGGGTGTCGGCCACCGCCGCCGTGTTGCCGATGAGCGACCGCACCTTGTCTTCGTTGCCTTGCAAGGCCTGCACCAGGGCGTCGACGAACGTGTTGACCTGGGTCGGGTCGATGGCTTTGAGGATGGGCCCCACCGAGTTGAGGAACTCGCCGATGTCGGCCGACGGCAGGCTCTGGCTCACCGGGATCACGTCCTTGTTGGTGAGCTTGCGGCCACTCGAGCCGGGATACACGTAGAAGTACTTCTGGCCGATCACGTTGCGCCAGCGCACGCCGACCTGCGTGCTGGACCGCATCGGCACGTCCTTCTTGACGCTGAACGTCACGACGGCGCGGCCCCGATGGGCCTTGATCGACTTCACCCGCCCGACGGCGACGCCGGCGATCTTCACGCTGTCGTTGGGCAGGAGCCCGGTGACGTCGGCCAGCTCCGCCTTGTACGAGCGCTCGTGGGCGAACAACGAGATGTTGCCGATGAGCGTGACGAGGTACACGAGCACGCTCAGGCACACCGCCATGTAGATGACGAGCTTGACGATCGTGCGGCCCTCACCCGAGAAGAACCGGCGCAGGTGCTCCATCACTGCACCTTCCCGAGGATTTGGTCGACCAGCGCCTTGACGGTGTCGACGGCCGGGACCTGGGGTGCCGAGAGCACGTGCTGCGTTTGGGTGGCGAGGTTGCGGCCCGCTTGGGCGGCCGAAGGCGCAGCCTTGTCGGCGGCCTGGGTGAAGTAGGCCGAGCAGTCGAGGGGGCCGCCGCTGTTGAGCAGGGCCTGCTGCAGCGGCTTGAGGAAGTCGGCGCCCGGCTGGGGCGGCGCCAACGACGCGCAGATGAGGTTCTGCACGTCGCTGAAGTCAACGAAGTTCTTGAAGTAGGCGAACTTGGAGCCACCGGGCAACGTCTCCGGGCTGGCGCCCTTCGAAAACTTGAGCGTGTAGCGGTACAGCCCGCTGACGGTGTCGGAGATGTCGCTCTGGCGGGCCAGCAGGACCCGCACGACGTTGTCGCCCTGGGTGAGGATCGTGTCGATGTCGGGCCGGTAGACCCGCAGCACGTCGGCCAGGTTGTCGGCGAACGGCTTCAGGGTGGCCAGAACGCGGGTGTAGTCGGCCCGGGCCTGGTTGAACTCCGGCAGGGCGAGGTTGCTGTTGGCCGAGATGGCATTGAGGTCGGGCCCGATGGTGCGGATGGCGTCCTGGAACCGGGCGAAGGAGTCGAGCGCACGCGTCTGCGCGTCGATCGTGTCGGAGAACACGTCGGCCAACCGCACGCCGTCGTTCAGCGACTTGGCGATGTTGGCGCCCTCGCCGTCGAGTCCCTTGCTGAGCTCGTTGATGATTGTGGCCAGGTCGGTGGCGTTGATCTTGGCGAACAGCGGCACCGCGCCCTCGAACAGGCCCTCGACCTCCTCCGCCGCGGCAGTGGAGGTGATGTGGCCGTTGGCCGGCAGGAACGGACCCGTGCGGCCGTGCGGGAAGGCGAAGTCGATGTACTTCTCACCGAACAGCGTCTTCGGCCGCACCGTTGCGCTCGTGTCGGCGGGGACATGGAAGCCGCGATCGATCGACAGCTTGACCTGCACCCGCCGATTGACCAGGTGGACCGAGTCGACCTTGCCGA
>JAFATL010000431.1 GCA_019243975.1 Actinomycetota bacterium
CGGTCTCAAGAAGAGCCAGATCCAGGAGTACATCGAGACCTACGACGGCCCGGGCGTGCAGCACATCGCCCTGCGCACCGACGACATCGTGGCGACGGTGAGCGCCCTGCGGTCGCGCGGCGTGCGCTTCATGCGCGTGCCCGACGCGTACTACGACGACGCCAAGCGGCGCCTCGCCGGCATCGACCTGCCGTGGGGTGACTTGCAGCGGCTCAACATCCTGGCCGACCGCGACCACGACGGGTACCTGCTGCAGATCTTCACCGAGACGATCACCGACCGCCCGACCGTGTTCTTCGAGATCATCGAGCGCCGGGGCGCCCGCGGCTTCGGCGAAGGCAACTTCAAGGCGTTGTTCGAGGCCATCGAGCGCGACCAGGCCCGCCGCGGAAACCTCTGACACGCGGCGCGTCGGAGTGCGACGATCGTGGCGTGGAGGCGACGCGCGTCGATCAGTGGTTGTGGGCCATCCGGCTCTACAAGACGCGTTCGGCCGCCAACGAGGCGTGCCGGGGGGGCCACGTCCGCATCAACGGCACGTCGGCCAAGCCGGCCAGCCCGGTGAAGCCGGGTGATCGCGTGGAGGCGACCATCCGCGGCGACCTACGCGATGTCGAGGTGGTGCAGCTGATCGCCAAGCGGGTCGGCGCCCCGCTGGCGACCCAGTGCTACGTCGACCACAGCCCGCCTCCGAGCGAGCGCCCGCCCCGTCGCCTGTTCCCGCGCGACCCCGGTGCGGGACGACCGACCAAACGCGACCGCCGCCTCACCGACCGCCTGCGCGGCCCGCGTCCCTGACCCGCGGCCGGGCCTAGTGGGCCGACAGGTCCATCAGCCACTCGATGGGGGCGCGGTCGTCGGTGAAGACCTGGCCCCCGTTGAGGCGGGCGCTCATGGCCTTGGCCGTCGGTGTGGCGATGGCTTCGAGCTCGGGCGGCAGCCCGAGGCGCACGGCCGTGTCGTGCATCTGCTGCGGGTCGATGGCGGCCGTGCTGCCGAGGAGCATGGTGGTCGTCGACGTGACCACGCGGCGAGCCATGTGTGGGAACACCGCGGCCATGGTGCGGCTGATGGTCTGCTCGAGATCGGCGCGCTTCTCGGGATGGTCGAGGTTGACGATGAGTGAGCCCTTGGGCGTGAGGTGGTCACGGGCCAACTCGAAGAACTCCTTCGTCGTCAGGTAGAAGGGGATGTACTCGGGTTGGTACGCGTCCATCAGGATCACGTCGTACTTCTTGTTCCTGCGGTGCAGCCACGGCCGGGCGTCCTCGTGGAACACGGTGAGGTTGGGGTTGTGCATGTCGAAGTACTTGCGCCCCAACTCGGTGAGCTTGGGGTCGAGCTCGACGCCGTCCACCTTGGCGTGCGGGTAGAAGTGGCCGTAGCTGCGGGCGGTGGTGCCGGCGGCGTTGCCGAGGATGGCGATGCTGCGCGGCGCTGCGCCCAGCGTCGCCAGCGGCAGCACGAGCGTGTGGTCCCAGTAGTTGTCTGGTCCCGTTAGATAGCTGTTGGGCACCAGCATCGAGTGCACTGAGCTCGACCGGTTGAGCTCGAGGTACCGGACGTCGTACTGCTCGACGACGCGCACGTACTGGAACGGCGTCTCGCCCTCGAACAGCACCTTGTCGGTGGCGTCACCGGGCTGGAGCGGGCCGATCGGGGCGAACGCCACCGCCGCGATCAGCACCGGGGTGATCAGCATGCGCCGGCCCGCGCCGATGGCGGCGATGATCGCCAGAGCAAGAGCGAAGAAGAAGAACGTCTTGCGGCTGCCGGCGAACGGCACCAGCACGAGCGTGGCCAGCATCACGCCGATGAGCGAGCCGGCCGTGGAGATGGCGTACAGGCGACCGGCGATGGTGCCGGCGTGGTCGACGTCGCGGATGGCAAGCCGCAGGGCCCAGGGCGACACTGCCCCGAGCAACGTCATGGGCAAGGCCACGAGCACTACGACGCTGAGCAGCGAGCCGAGGAGGGTGCCCGCCGACGACGAGTTGATCAGGCCCGACGACTTGTCGAGGAAGGGCCGGGCCACGATCGGCACCACCGCGAAGAGCAGGGCGGCCGCGCCGATGAGTGTGCACAGGCCGCGCACGTGCGGGTGGCGGTCGCCGAGGCGGCCGCCGATGAAGTAGCCGATCGAGAGCGACACCAGCACGACGGCGATCGTGTTGGCCCACACCACCGTCGAGGCCCCGAAGAAGGGGGCCAGCAGCCGCAGCGAGGCGATCTCCCCGCCCAGGCTGGCCGACCCGCACACCAGGACCAGCACGTTGAGGAACGCCATGGACACCGGCTTCTCCGTGGGAGCGACCCGCTCGACCACGGGCGCGCCGGAGGACTCGACACGTTCGTCCGGACCCATCCGCGCATCGTATCGACGGCAATCCGGTGCCATGGTCGGGCTGGCTGGGCCAAGATCGGGGGGTGAGCAGCGGTGACGGGTTCATCACCGTCCAGGACGGGAGCATGCGGTGGGGCCGGTACGGCGCCGCCGGCGTCCTGGTGCGGTGCGACGGGCACGTGTTCGTCGCCCTGCGCTCGCCCCACAGCCATCACGGCGGCGTGTGGGCCATTCCCGGTGGCGCGCTCAACTCCCACGAGACCGCGCTGGAAGGCGCGTTGCGCGAGTTCGCCGAGGAGATCGGCGTGCACCTCACCGACTACGAGGTGGCGATCGAGCACGAGGACGACCACGGCGGTTGGTCGTACTGGACGATCGTGGTCGATCTGCCGGCCCGGTTCGAGGCGCCCGACCGGCTGCACTGGGAGACGTCGGCGACCAACTGGGTCACGCTCG
>JAFATL010000475.1 GCA_019243975.1 Actinomycetota bacterium
GTCGATCGCGGCATGGTGCGGGGGATGTTGGCCGGTCTCTACGGCGACAGCGCGCCGGCCACCACGTCGTCACGCGCCCAGGGCGACGACGTGTGCGCCACCGTGATTTGAGCCGGGCCTACCTCGACCACGCGTCGACGTCGCCAGCCCGACCCGAGGTGGTCGAGGCCATGCTGCCGTGGCTGTCGGGCGACCACGCCGCCGACCCCGGGCGCGTCCACACGGAAGGGCGCATGGCGCGGGTGGCCATCGAGGACGCGCGCGACAAGGTGGCGGCGCTGTTCGGCGCCCGTTCCCGGTCGGTCGTGTTCACCAGCGGGGCGACCGAGGCGATCAACGCGGCGGTGTTCGGCGTGGGCGGACCGATCGTGTGCGCAGCAGTCGAGCACTCGGCCGTGCGCGACGCATCGGCGCGCCACGAGGTGCGAACGGTCCCGGTCGACGGGCACGGGCGCATCGACGTCGCCGCCGTCGTCGAGTCGCTGGAGGGCGCCCGGCTGGTGCACTGCCAGTGGGGCAACCACGAGGTGGGCACGCTGCAGCCCGTCGCTGAAGTCGTCACGGCCTGCCGCGAGCGCGGAGTGCTCGTGCACGTCGACGCGGCCGCCGCTGCTGGTCACGTGCCGATCGCGTTCGACGACCTCGGTGCTGATCTGATGTCGGTGAGCGCTCACAAGTTCGGCGGGCCCAAGGGCATCGGCGCCCTACTCGTGCGGCGCGGTCTCCGTATCGACCCGATGCTCGTGGGCGGCGACCAGGAGCGCGCTCGCCGGGCCGGAATCGAGAACGTGCCCGCCATCGTCGGCTTCGGTGTCGCCGCCGAGGTCGTCGACGTCGAGAAGGAAGCGCTCGTCGCCCGTCAACAGACCGAACGGGCCCTGGCCGGCGCGCTCGCCGTCGACGGTGTGACCTCCTACGGCGACGTCGAGGACCGACTCCCCCATCTCGTCTGCGTCGGGGTGCAGGGCGTGGAGTCCGAGGCCGTGCTCCTCGGCCTCGACCAGGCGGGCGTGGCCGCCCACTCCGGCAGCGCGTGCTCCTCCGAAGCGCTGGAGCCGTCGCCGGTCCTCGAAGCCATGGGCGTCGACGCCGAACGGTCCCTCCGCGTCTCCGTCGGCTGGTCCACCACCGACGCCGACATCGACACGTTCCTCGCCGCCTTTCCCACGGTGGTCGAACGCCTGCGGGCGCTGCGCTGACCCCACGACGCACGGCCATCGGCGGGATCGTGGGTCCTGCCGCGTTCGTCACGGCCTGGGCCGTCGGCGGCACGCGGATGAAGGGCTACTCGCCGGTGCACGACGCCATCAGCCGCTTGGCCGCCGTGCACGCGCCGACGCAAGCGCTCATGACGGGCGGCTTCGTGGCGTTCGGTATCGGCGTGCCCGTGTACGGACTCGCATTACGCCGCACCCTGACGGGCCCGGCGTGGGTAGCTGCTGTGACAACGGGGTTGGCCACCCTCGGCGTGGCGGCGGCGCCGCTCGACGTGTCATCCCGCGTGGACCTCGTGCACGGCGCGTTCGCGTCGGTCGGCTACGCGTCGCTGGCGGCCCTGCCGCTCCTCGCCGCCGGTCCGCTCGAACGGGCCGGTCGTCCCCGCTGGGCGAGGGCGTCACGCGCCATTGGAATCGCGAGCGGATTGGCGCTGCTCGCCACGGTCGCCGGCCCGCGCCACGGGCTCTTCCAGCGGCTCGGACTCACCATCGGCGACGCGTGGATCCTCGCCAGCGCGGCGGCGATCGTCGGTGATAGATGGTCGGCTCCTGTCAGACTCGGTCGGTGACTGAGAAGGACGTCTACACGCACGGGCACTCGGACGCAGTGCTTCGCTCGCATCGGTCGCGGACGGCGGCCAACTCGGCGGCATACCTGGTGCCGTCGTTGGAGGCGGGCATGCGACTGCTCGACGTCGGGTGCGGGCCGGGGACGCTGACCGCCGATCTGGCTCGCCTGGTAGCGCCCGCTGAAGTCATCGGCGTCGACGTGTCGGCCGACGTCGTGGCGGAGGCGACTGCGTTCGCGGCGGAGGCCGGCATCGACAACGTGTCGTTCCGCGCCGGCGACATCCGCGATGCCGGCCTCGAGCCGGCGTCGTTCGATGTCGTCCACGCCCACCAGGTCCTCCAGCACGTGAGCGACCCGGTCGGCGTGCTCGTGACGATGAAGTCGCTCGCGAGGCCAGGCGGCATCGTGGCGGCACGCGACTCGATCTACTCGTCGTTCGGCTGGTACCCCACCGACCCGCGCCTCGACCGGTGGCTGGAGGTGTACCTCGCCGTCACCAAGCGCAACGGCGCGGACGCCGACGCAGGCACCCGGCTGCTGGCGTGGGCCAAGGCGGCGGGCTTGAAGGACATCACCGCGTCGTCGTCGACGTGGACGTGGGCGACGACCGACACCCGCAGGTGGTGGGGCGAGCTGTGGGCCGATCGCACCGTCGGCCCCGGCCTCGGCACCCAAGCCGTGGAGTACGGCATCGCCACCACCGAGGAGCTGCACGACATCGCCGCCGCCTGGCGCTCGTGGTCCCAACACGACGACGGTACCTTCGTCGTCGTGCACGGGGAGGTGCTCGCCCGGGCGTAGTGCAAAGATCCGGGCATGTACGAGCAGATCCTCTACGAGGTGGACGACCCGGTCGCCACCATCACGCTCAACCGGCCCGAGGCTTTGAACGCGTGGACGACGCGCATGGGGGCGGAGGTGCGCCACGCCGTGGCCCAGGCCGAGAAGGACGCCAACGTCGTCGGCATCGTGATCACGGGCGCGGGGCGCGGGTTCTGCGCCGGGGCCGACATGAACATGCTGTCCGGCATCTCCGAGGGCGGCGCTCAGGAGGGCGTCCCCGAGGAGTTGCAGGCCGACCCGGGCGACCCGTCGTGGGGCGCCGACTTTCGCGGCGAGTACACCTACCTGATGTCGGTGCCCAAGCCGATCATCGCCGCCATCAACGGCCCCGTCGCCGGCATGGGCGTGCCGATCGCACTGGCGTGCGACCTCCGCTTCATGGGTGAGGAGGCGGTGTTCACCACATCGTTCTCGCAGCGCGGCCTGATCGGTGAGTGGGGCATCGCCTGGCTGCTGCCCCGTCTCGCCGGCTCGGCCGTCGCCCTCGACCTCATGTTCTCCGCCCGCAAGGTGAAGGGTCCGGAAGCGAAGGAGCTCGGCATCGTCAACAGGGTCCTCCCGGCCGCCGACGTGGCCAAGGCCGCTCAGGACTACATCCGCGAACTCGCCGCCACCGCGTCGCCGACGTCGATGGCCATCATGAAGCGGCAGGTGTACCAGCAGCTCCACGCCGGGCTGGGCCCGGCCGAGAAGGAGGCGCAGAAGCTGATGGTCGAGAGCTTCGGCCGCCCCGATTTCAAAGAAGGCGTGCAGTCGTACCTGCAGCGCCGCCCCCCGAGCTTCGAGCGCATCTGATGACCATCGCCCTCGACTGCGATTCGCATCTCTCCGAGACGCGCACCACGTGGAGCGACCACATCGACCCGAAGTTCCGCGACGACGCGCTGACACTCGAGGACGACGACCTCGGTTGGACGTGGCTCACCTGGCGGGGCAAGCAGCTCGGCTTGGCCGAGGTGCAGTTCCCGCGCCAGCCGGAGTCGATCGGCGAGGGTCGGAAGCGACTCGCCGCCGGGCTCCCGCCCGAAGTCCACTACGACGAGCTGCTCCCCCGAGACCACTGGGACCCACGCGTGCGGGCCGACACCATCGCCGGCTTCGGCCTCGACGCGTCGGTCGTGTTCCCCAACTTCGGCTTGGGGTGGGAGAGCGAGCTGGCCGAGGACCCGCCCGTCCTCATGGCCAATCTGCGCGCCGCCAACCGGTGGATGGCCAACGCCGTCGACGAAGGGCAGGGCCGCCTGCTGGGCGTGGGCCACATCAACCTGCACGACCCCGCGTGGGCCGAGCAGGAGATCGCCAACCTGGCCGCCGCAGGCATCCGGCTGGCGATGACCGCGCCGGCGATCGCCAACGGCCGCCGGCTCTCGCATCCCGACCACGACCGCGTGTGGGCGGCGTTCGTCGACCACGGCGTCACGCCTGTGTTCCACGTCGGCTCGTTCACGCCGCCGTTCGACCTGGCCTGGTACGCCAACGAGACCGACATCGGCGACAGCCTGCTCACGTCGGTGTTCCTGTGGGTGGCGCCCGCCCTTGCCCTCGCCGACCTCATCCTCTCGGGCACGCTCGAGCGCTTTCCCGATCTGCGCATCGGTGTCGTGGAACTGTCGGCCCACTGGGTCGGCCAGTTCCTCGTGATGATCGACGGCGCGTCTGACTTCTACGCCCTGCGCCACGGCGGTCCACTGGTGCCACTGGCCAAGCGACCGAGCCAGTACTTCTACGACCACGTGCGCGTGGCGGTGCTTTCCTACGAGGACCCCGCGCGGCTCATCCGCCACGTCGGCAGCGAGGACACCTACATGTTCGGCAGCGACTGGCCCCACACCGAAGGCATCCTCCACCCCCGTGCCGACTTCGAGGCGGTGCTGCCGCCCGACATGTCGCCCACGGCGCGGGAGAAGTTGATGCACGGCAACCTGGCCTGGCTGTTGCGCCAGGACTAGGGCCACACCGATGCCGCGTCTGACCGCGATGGACGAGTTCTTCGTCCATCAGATCCCCGAGCCGCTGCCCAACGTGCAGACCCATCACGAGCACTGGCGGGAGAGCCTGTTCTTCGTGATGCAGCAGCCGTCCGGGCTGGGCGACGTCATCATCCTCACCCTCGCTCACTTCCCGCACCGCGAGCACATGGACAGCCTGCAGTTGGGGCGCGTGGGCGACGCCATGACCGTGGCGCAGCACGTGCGCCCGTACGACGGCGACCCGCACACGATGGCCGTTGGTCCCGTCCGCATCGACATCGCCGAGCCCTACAAGCGCGTCGAGCTGCACGTCGACGACGTTCCCGCCGCGCCGGTGTCGTACGACCTCACCTTCACGGCCCGCACGCGCGAGCACGGCCTACGGCGGGGGACGATGAAGGCCGGCCACGAGATCGTGTGGGACCAGAGCCACATGATCCAGTCCGGCACCTACAACGGCTCGTTCACTCACAACGGCACCACCTACGAGGTCAAGGACTGGTGGGGCCAGCGCGACCACTCGTGGGGCATCCGCGATCACCGGCGGGTGCCGTTCTGGATGTGGCTCGCCATCCAGTTCCCCGAGGGGATGGTGGCGGTGTGGCACTGGGAGTACACCAACGGCGCCGTCGTCTACACCGACGGTTGCTTCGCCCCCGCCGACGGCTCCGACCCCATCCCCGTCGTGCGCTTCGACCACGACCTGCACTGGGTCGACGCCGACGGCAAGGAGGTGTCGTACGAGCGCGACGGCGACAACGTCACCGGCGTCGTCGGCCACGTCGACATCACGCTCGAGGGCGGCCGGGTGCTCTCGATCGACGCGCCCGAAGGGCGGTGGGCCCAGCGCTACGGCCCGCTGGGCGGCGGCCTCAACGAGGTGATCGTGCGCAGCGCCGACGGCTGGGAGGGCACCGCCATCTACGAGCTGACCGGCGCCCACCACCACCGCTACTTCCCGGTGGCGCGAGCCGAGAACCTCCCGCCCGGCTAGCGCCGAACCTTCGCCGGCAAGAGGGACAGCAGGTCCTCGAGGATCGGGGCGGCGTCGTCGGGGACGCCGATCGTCATCCACCGGCCTTCGGTGTCGAGGCGCAGGGTGAACTCGAAGAACGCGCAGCACAGCTTCTCGCGCAGGGCCAAGTCGGCCGCGGTGGTGAAGGCCTCGTCCCCGCTACGCAGCTTGAGCCGCGCCTCGGTGGGGGTGAGCTGGGCCGCCTCGATGTGCGTGCCCAGGAACGCACGCCACTCCTCGAGCCGGTCGGGCTGCTCCTCGACCGTCAGCGAGCAGGCGATGGGAACGCGCACGACTCCAGTGTGACCGCTACGCAGGCCTAGGCGTAACGGCCCCACGGTTCGGTACCACGAAGGCCTCCCACCCGCACCACAGCCCGATGGCGATGGCGCCGATCACCGGCGCCCACTGCAGCAGGCCGATGTTGTCGGTGCCGAAGTAGGGGTTGGTGAAGTAACTGTGGATCGGGAGGGCGTGGTACAGCACGAAGCCGACCGCCACCGAGACCCCGGTGACGCCGCTCAGGGTGCGGGCCCATGGGCGCTCGCGCCGCAGGCCGACCAGAGCGACGATCGACGCGACCAGGGCGATGCTGCCGAGTACCAGGCCCGTGTAGCCCTCGGCGTTGGTCTTGGCCGGGATGGCGCCGTGGATGACCTGGATGGCGATCAGGGCCGCCGTGGCGGGAACGATCCGGGACTCGCGCATGGCTCTACGTTCGCCGTCGCGGCGCCCACCGGCAACCGGAATTGCGTGGGTAACGCGGCGAGGGCGCGGGCAGAACTCAGCGGGAGATCGGCGCCCGGCGGCGGCGGGCACCGGCTGCCACCTCGTCGGGGACGTCGACGTACATGCGCAGCAGCGACGCCGCGTGCGTCTTGCCCAGGTTGTCGCTGCGCAGGCTGCGGGGCGCCCCCCCACCCAGGGCCTCGTACATCACGAACTTGAGCGCCAGCACGTTCGCTGCCTCGAAGCGCTCGACGCGGCCCTTCACCAGCTCGCCGAAGTGCTCCTTCACGCGCTCGGCCGTGACCTCGGCCTTGATCGCCGCGTAGGCAGCCTCGTCGTCGGCGAACAGCGAAAGGTCGCTGATGTCTCCTTTGTCGCCCGAGCGTGCACCGCACAGATCGCGCAGCTGGATCCTCGCCATCGTCACGAAACTTCCACAGCGCCGTTGTCAACCGCAAGGGCTCCGAAAGCGTCATGGGGTCATTTCCTCGGGGGGGCCGTGGACGAGTTCGAGATCCGAACCTTCATATCGACGACCTATCCGAGGTTGGTCGCGGCCGTGGCGCTCGTGGCGGGCAGCTGGGCCGCGGGAGAGGACGCGGTGCAGGAGGCATTGGTGCGAGCGTGGGAACAGGCCGAGCGAGGCACGACCATCGACTCGCTTCCGGCGTGGGTGACGACCGTGTCGTTCAACCTGGCTCGCTCCCGGGTCCGCCGGGTCCTGGCCGAGCGCCGGTTGCGGGCCCGGATGGCGGACGTCGACGCGACGCCGCGCGCAGAGTGGGACGCGGCCACGATTGACCTCCGGCGTGCCCTGGCCGACCTGCCCCGTCGCCAACGGGAAGTGACCGTGCTCCGCTACTACGGCGGATTCGACGTGCACGAGATCGCCACGATCCTCGCCGTCACCGACGGCACGGTGAAGACACTCCTCCACCGCGCCCGGCAACGCCTGGCCGGACTCCTTGGTGATCCATCGACGAACGGGGGTGAACTCGATGTCAGATCACGAGCCGTTTGACGGCGAGCTGAACCGTGCGCTCGACGCGCCGGTGGCGACGGGCGATCCATCCGAGGTCGTGACCGCCCTCCAGCGTCGCAAGCAGCAGCGCCACCGCAACCGACGCGTCATGCAGGTTGCCACGTTGTGCGCGGCCGTCGCTGCCGTGGCGGTAGGACTGCCGCTGGCCTTGCACGACGGCGGCAGCGGCCGGCGCACGACCGTCGCAGTCCGACCGTCGCCGACGGTGCCGAGCGCAACCGCGAGTGACATCCCTGACGTTGCGGCAGAAGCGCCGGCGCCGGAGACGACGACGACCACGCCCCCAACCACGATGCGACATGTCGTGCCGGCGCCCACAACGACGACGACACCCGAACCGTCCGCCTGCAGCGCGCCCGCGCCCGCTTCACTGACCCGTTACGCCACCAAGGTGTCGTTCCCCGACACCACCCATGGTTGGGTACTGGGCGAGCCTCCCGAAATCGTCCCCAACGAGCCGGTGCCGACCGCCATCTATCGCACGCGGGACGGCGGTCGCACATGGGACGTCGTGATCTGCTCCGATCCCCAGGGCGCCGACATCGTCTTTCCCGATGCTACGCACGGATGGGTTGCTGGCTGGCACGGCCTCGTGCTGGCGACAGACGACGGCGGGTCGACCTGGCACAAGCAGGTGCTGCCGGCCTTCACCGGCCCACCCCCAGATCCCCGCGGCGGTCAGCCGTACGACTTCTTTCAGGTCACTGCGACCGACGCGAATCACGTCTGGGCCACCGGGTTGTGCACGCTGGTCGGCACAGCCGACGGAGGCAGGCACTGGACGGTCCTGAAGGAGGTGTGTGCGAAGACCTACACCATCTCCGCCGTGTCGTTCGCCGATCCGCTCCACGGCATGATCTACATATCGTCGTCGACGGAACTGCTCGTCACGAGCGACGGCGGCCGAACCTGGAGCCTGAGCCCGCTCCCGGACGGCTTCTTCCTTGCGGCCATGCAACTCGTTGACGCGACGCACGGGTGGGCCGTCGGCGCGGACACGATCCTGATGACGAACGACGGTGGCCTCAGCTGGCAGCGCCAAGGCCCGCAGTCCAGCCAGGACAACTTCGGCACCGTTCAATTTGTCGATCTCGATCATGGATGGGTGGTCGGCGGGCACCCTGTCGAGCAAGGCGAAGCACCAGGTCTGATCATGGCGACGGTCGACGGCGGCAAGCATTGGACCTACCAGGACGTCGGCCCATCGACCGCGTCCCGATACGACGCCTCCTTCACCGACGCCAAGCATGGGTGGGCCGTGGGCACCGGCACGCTGGCGACGAGTGACGGCGGCGCGACGTGGACCGAGGTGCCAACGAAGGGCTTCTACTGAGCCTTTGCCACCAGAAAGCCCGCTGGCTCAGACCACTTCGATGTCGACGCGCACTTGGCTGTCGACGAGCTTGCGGTCGACGGGGAAGGCGTCGACGGCGAGGAGCTGGATGGGACGGCCGTCGCGGCCGTGGCCGGTGGAGCTGATGGTGGGAGGTCCGGACAGGCCGAGCACCCCGCTCCCCTGCGACACCCGGCCGGCCGACTCGGCGTCGGCGGTGCGCCAGGCCAGGCGGCCGATGACCTCCGACGGCTCGTGGTCGCCGGACAGGTCGACGGTCGGCCCGCCGTAGGCGTTGACGCCGAAGTACTCCTCGTACCACTCCTCGACGGGGATGCCGTTGGCGCGGGCCCGGCCCTTGATCCAGGCGAGGGCGGCGCGCGCCTTGGCCTCGGCGTCGGGCCACGGGTAGGCCATGCGCGCCTCGCCCGCCCAGCCGGCCGGCGTGCACACGAGGCCTTTGTACGTGTCGGGCGGCGGCCCACCACGGGCCCCGCTGATGCGCACGCGGTTGTCGCCGAGGTCGTCGACCGCCAGGGCGGTGAAATCGGCGGTGACGTCGGGGTTGAAGTACTGCGACGGGTCGTGCACCTCGTAGAGCAGCTGCTCGCGCACGGTGTCGAAGGTGACCATGCCGCCTGCCACCTCGGGCTTGGTGATGACGGCACTGCCGTCGGTCTCGCACTCGGCCAAGGGGAACGCGATGCGCAGCGGGTCGGGGTTCTCCCACCACGGCCCCGAATAGTTCCCGCCCGTGACCTGGCCGCTGCACTCGAGGAGGTGGCCGACGGTGACGCCGGCGGCCAGGCGGTCCCAGTCGTCCCAGCCCCACCCAAACTCGTGAATCAGCGGCGCCGCGAACAGCGATGCGTC
>JAFATL010000582.1 GCA_019243975.1 Actinomycetota bacterium
GGCCGTCGACCTGGCCCGCATGGCCGGGCTGTACCCGGCGGGCGTGCTGTGCGAGATCGTCAACGAAGACAAGACCGAGATGGCGCG
Organism: Actinomycetota bacterium; assembly: GCA_019243975.1. Lineage (GTDB taxonomy): Bacteria > Actinomycetota > Acidimicrobiia > Acidimicrobiales > JAFATL01 > JAFATL01. Next base: position 88 of record JAFATL010000582.1, read on the forward strand.
CCAGCCCGAGCTCAAGGTGTTCGCCGCGAAGCACGGCCTGCACATGCTGTCGATCGCCGATCTCGTCCGGTACCGGCGCCAGAAGGAGAAGCTGGACCAGCGCATCGCCGAGGCGCGCATCCCCACGCCCCACGGCGAGTTCACCTGCTACGCCTACGAGTCGGTTCTCGACGGCGAGACGCACTTGGCGTTCGTGAAGGGCGCGGTGCAGGGCGAAGACAACGTCCTCGTGCGCGTGCACAGCGAGTGCCTCACCGGCGACGTGTTCGGTTCGCTGCGCTGCGACTGCGGCCCGCAGCTCGACGCGGCCATGCGGCGCATCGCCGACGAGGGCTTGGGCGCGGTGGTGTACCTGCGCGGGCACGAGGGTCGCGGCATCGGGCTGGCCAACAAGCTGCGCGCCTACCTGCTGCAGGAGCAGGGCCGCGACACCGTCGACGCCAACCTCGAGCTCGGCCATCACTCCGACAGCCGTGAGTACGGCGTGGGCGCCCAGATCCTCGTGGATCTCGGGATCACCACCATGCGCCTGCTCACCAACAATCCGGCCAAGCGTGGCGGTCTGGCCGGGTACGGTCTTGAGATCGTGGAACGCGTCCCCCTGGAGACCACTCCCAATCCCGAGAACATCGAGTACCTCCGCACCAAGCGCGAGCGCATGGGCCACCTGCTCGAGGGCCTCGACGACGTGCTGTGACGGTCTATGAAGGCTCGCCGCGCGGGCAGGGGGTCCGCGTGGCGGTGGTGTGCGGCCGTTTCAACGACCTGATCACCGAACGCTTGCGCACGGGCGCGCTGGAGAGCCTGCGGGCCAAGGGCGTCGACGACGCGTCGATCGTCGAGGTGTGGGTGCCGGGCGCGTTCGAGATCCCGTTGGCCGCCCAGCGGCTGGCGTCTTCGGGCGAGGTCGACGCCGTCGTCTGCCTGGGCGCCGTCATTCGCGGCGGCACCGGCCACTACGAGTTCGTGGCGGGGGAGTGCGCGGCGGGGATCGCCCGGGTGCAACTCGACACCAGCATCCCCGTGATCTTCGGGGGGCTCACCACCGAGAACGTCGAGCAGGCCCTCGAGCGCTCCCAGCCCGACGCGTCCAACAAGGGCGCCGAGGCCGCCACCACCGCGTTGGAGATGGTCGACCTGCTCCGCCAACTGCCCAAGGGTGAGCGCTGATGCTCAAGCTCGTCCTGCCCAAGGGCTCGCTGGAGAAGGCCACCCTCGAGTTGTTCGAGTCGGCCGACTTGGCCGTGTCCCGCTCGTCAGAGGTGCAGTACAAGGCGTCGATCGACGACCCTCGCATCGACGACGTGCGCATCCTGCGCCCGCAGGAGATCCCCCGGTACGTAGCCGACGGCCTGTTCGACCTCGGCATCACCGGGCGCGACTGGATCGAGGAGACCGGCAGCGAGGTGGTCAGCCTCGGTGAGTTGCGGTACTCGAAGGCGACGTCGCGCCCGATCAAGCTGGTGCTGGCGGTGCCCCAGGAGTCGTCCGTCGCCAGCGTCACCGACTTGCCCCAAGGCGTGCGGGTGTCGAGCGAGTACCCCGAGCTCACGCGCCGCTACTTCGAGAAGCACGGCGTGCAGGCCGACATCCGCCTGTCCTACGGCGCCACCGAAGCCAAGGTGCCCGACATCGTCGACGTCGTGGTCGAGATCACCGAGACGGGTTCGGCGCTGCGCGCCGCCGGCCTCAAGATCGTCGACACCATCCTCGTGTCGTTCACCGAGCTCATCGCCAACCCCGAGGCCTACGACCAGCCCGACAAGCGTCACGCCATGAACCAGATCCTCACCCTGCTGCAGGGGAGCATGGAGGCCCGGGGCAAGGTGCTGGTGAAGCTCAACGTCGGGTCCGACGACCTCGACAAGGTCATCGAGCTGCTGCCGGCGATGAAGTCGCCGACGGTGTCGAAGCTGTTCGGCGACGACGGCTACGCCGTCGAGGCGGTCGTGTCGAAGGCGACCATCAACACGCTCATCCCGGCGCTGAAAGACCACGGCGCGTCCGACATCATCGAGCTCCCGATTTCGAAGATTGTGCATTGAGGGGCAGGGTCGTCGAGTTCGACGACGCCAGGGGGTTCGGCGCGGTCGAAGGTGACGACGGCAAGCGGCTCTTCTTCCACTGCACCGCCATCGCCGACGGGTCGCGCACGATCGCGGTGGGCGCCGAGGTCGACTACGACGTGATCGCGGGCCACCAGGGCCG
>JAFATL010000609.1 GCA_019243975.1 Actinomycetota bacterium
CCCCCGGCTATCTGCCCTTCGACGACCGCCGGGTTGATCATCGGGCCGCAGTCCTCGCTCACGATGTAGCGCAGCAGCGTGACGACGCCCGTCTCGGCGTCGACCTCGCACGTGCACACGTGGGTGGCGTTGGCCCAGACGCTCATCACGTCTGCGTGGTAGCGGCCGCTCGCCTCCAGGCCGGCGGGCACGCCATCGGGCAGGGCAGCGGGGGAGAAGTAGGCAATGGCGGCGACGTCGGCCAGCGAGACCCCGGTGGCGGGAGACCCGCGCACGCTGGCCCGACTCTCGCCCAGCTCGATGTCCTCCGGCGCCGCCTCCAGCTTGTGAGCAGCGATGGTCACGATGCGGTCGCGCAGCACCGACGCCGTCTCTCGCACCGCGCCGGCGGTCATGGACGCACTGCGGCTGCCGGCGGTGCCCGCCCCGAACGGCGTCACCGCAGTGTCGCCCTGCACGGTGTGCACGTCGGCGATGTCGGCGCCCAACGCGTCGGCCACGAGTTGCACGACGGTTGTCTCGATGCTGTTCCCGGCCGATCCGCCCGCCATGTAGACGTTGACGGCGCCCGACGGCTCGATGCGGATCGTCGCGCCCTCGCTGCCGTAGAAGCCCATGCCCGTCGCCGTGGGCTCGATGTAGGTGCAGGTGCCGACGCCGACGTAGCGGCCGTCGGCCCGCGCGGCCGCCTGCTGGGCGCGGAAGGCGTCGAGATCGAGGATGCGCATGGCCTCTTCGAACGTCTCCAGCGGCGTGACGTCGGTGTAGGTCATGCCGTTGGCGGTGGTGTACGGCAGCTCGTCGAGACGCAGCAGGTTGCGGCGGCGCAGCTCGATGGGGTCGATGCCGGCCTCCCGGGCCGCGATGTCGAGGGCGACCTCGCGCGCCACCGATTCGAACGCCCACGGCCCGCGGTAGGCGGTGCGGCCGACGGTGTTGGTGTAGAGCCCGAGGTAGCTGAACCGCGCCTTGGGCAGCCGGTACGGTCCCGGGAAGATGGCGCCCACCGCCGCGCCCGCCATCATCGGCCACGGCATCGGGTAGGCGCCCACGTCCTGCACGTGGTCGATCTCAGCAGCGACCAGCGCGCCTTCCCCGTCGAGGGCGACGCGCACCTGCGCGTGTTCGTGGCGGGACTGGCCGGCGGCCAGCAGGTTCTCGCGCCGGTCTTCGATCCACTTCAGGGCGCCGTGCACCTTTCGTGCCGCCAGCAGGATGGCCATGTCCTCCCGCATCGGCAGCACCTTCTGGCCGAACCCGCCGCCCGTGTCACGGGCGATCACCCGCACCGAGTGCTCGGGGACGCCGAGCAGGCGGGCGCCGAACATGCGCACTTCGTGGGGTGCCTGCGTCGCCGCCCACACCGTGAGCTCGGCCGACGACGGCTCCCACTCGGCGACGATGCCGCGCGTTTCCATCGGCACCGGCGAGCAGGCTTGCTCGTAGATGGTCACCGCGGTCACGTGGGGGGCGTCGTCGAAGGCGGGCGCCAGCATCTCGGCGGGAGCGCCGCCGATCTCGGCCGCCACGTTGCCCGGGTACGTGTCGTGCACCAGCTGGTCGAACTCCCGCGCCGTCTCGTAGTCGACGACGGGCGGCAGGGGCTCGAGGTCGATCTCGACCAGGTCGGCGGCGTCCTCGGCCACGTAGCGATCGACGGCCACGACCAACGCGACGGGGTCGCCCACGAAGCGGGCCTCGCCCTCCGCCAGCGGCGGCTTGGGGGTGTCGGGCATCTCCTTGCCCATCGACGTGTACCAGGCCTCCCGCACGTCGGGGTTGAGGTCGGCCGCCGTGAACACCGCCTCGACGCCCGGCAGCGCCAGGGCAGCCGACGCATCAATCCCGAGGATGCGGGCCCGCGCCACGGGGCTGCGCACGAAGCAGGCGTGCAGCATGCGGGGGCGCGACACGTCGTCGACGAATGTGCCGTGGCCGGTCAGCAGGCGAGCGTCCTCTACCCGGTGCACGCGGGCGCCTGCGTAGCGCGTGGACCCGGCGCCGAGCGGGCCCAAATCGGGGGTGCCCCCTTCTGCTCGAGTTCCAGCCATGCTAAGCAGTTGCTTAGCATGTCGGGCAGGCCAGGAGAAGAGGGGACCACCGATGGGTGAGCTGGACGGCAAGGTGGCAGTCATCACCGGCGCGGGCTCGGGGATGGCCCGGGCCACGGCGCGGGTGTTCGTGCGCGAGGGGGCCAAGGTCCTCGCCGCCGACATCACCGGAAACGAGGAGATCACCGCCAAGGAGCTGGGCGACGCCGTCGTTCCCTTCCGCGTGGACGTGAGCGACGAGGCGCAGGTCGAGGCGATGTTCGCGGCCGCAGTGGACGCCTTCGGCCGCGTCGACGCCGTGCTCAACGTGGCAGGTGTCGCCGGTGCGCAGCCCCTCGTCGACACCACCATGGAGGAGTACGACCGCATCATGAACGTCGACCTGCGTGGCGTGCTCCTCGGCACCAAGCACGCCATCCGCACGATGCTCCCGACGGGCGGCGGTGTGATCACCAACTGGTCGTCGACCGGCGGTCTCAATGCCTCCGAGATCCCCACGACCGTGTACTCGGCCGCCAAGGCCGGCGTCATCGCCGTCACCAAGCAGGCGGCGGTCGAGTACGGCACCCAGGGCATCCGGGCCAACGCCATCTGCCCGGGCTTCATCGAGACCGAGATGTCGGGCGGCAAGGGCGCCGCCGAGAAGTTCCCGTTCCTCGTGAAGGGCAGCGCCCTGAAGCGGGGCGGGCAGCCCGAGGAGGTGGCCGAGCTGGCGGCGTTCCTGACCTCGGACCGCGCCAGCTACATCACCGGCGCCGTGATCCCCGTCGACGGCGGGTTGACGGCGTCACAGGCCTGACCTCGAGGCCGGCCAGCAGGTCGTCCACGAACGCTTTGGTCTCGGCGTGGCCCGTCGTCACGCCGATCATCTGCTCGAGGCCGAGCACCTGGGCCAGGCCCGTCATCAAGAGCAGCCCGACCACGGGCGGCAGCTGATTCTCGTCGACGCCGGCGGCGGCGAGCGCGCGGGCGAAGGCGGTCTGCTGGGCGCTCCGGAACCGTTCCGCGAACCGGGCCAGCTCGGCCTTGATGGCCTTGTGGTGGTTGGCGAGAGCGACGAACTCGATGGTGAAGACGGCGGCCCGGGCGTCGGCGTTCATGCGCCACAGCTGCTGGAGCGTGACGCCGTCGGCGACGGCCTGCTCGAACCCGCTGATGTTCGCCTCGGCCTGGCGGCGGAAGATCTCGAGGTAGAGGTCTTCCATGGTGCGGAAGTAGTAGTGGACGAGTTGCGGCTTGAGGCCCGCCGCCGCCGCCACCTTGCGGGACGTGACGGCCGCGTAGCCCTCCTCCAGCAGCAGGCGTTCGGCCGCGTCCACCAGCTGGGCGCGGGTCTGGGAGTCCTTGGTCCCGATGCGGCGGGCTGAGGGCGTGGTGGCCACCGCCACTACGTTGCCACACTTGCGGCCCCGTGCTAAGCAGTTGCACAGCACGCCCTCGGGAGGAGTCACTCGTTGACGGATTGGAAGAGCCTCGACTTCTTCTTCGATGAGTCGCTCGTCGACGACCCGTATCCCTACTTCGACGGCCTCCGGGACGAGTGCCCGGTGCTGCCGATCCCGCATTACGGGGTCACGGCGATCACCGGCTACGACGAGCTGAGCGACATCTACCGCGACAACGAGTCGTTCTCGTCGTGCAATTCGGTGGTCGGGCCGTTCGCACCGTTCCCGGTCGAGTTCGAGGGCGACGACATCAGTGACGCCATCGCCCAGTACCGGCACCACATGCCGATGCACGAGCACATGGTCACGATGGACCCGCCCGACCACACGCGCGAGCGCCATCTGCTCATGCGTCTGCTCACGCCGGGCAAGCTCAAGCGCAACGAAGACTTCATGTGGCGACTGGCCGACGCGCAGCTCGACCAGTTCATCGCCGACGGGAAGTGCGAGTTCATCAGCGCCTACTCCCAGCCCTTCGCCTTGCTCGTCGTGGCTGACCTGCTGGGCGTGCCCGAGGAGGACCACCAGCGCTTCATCGAGGGGTTCGGCCTGCAGCACTCGCCCGGCGCGGTGGGCAAGGGTGAACGAGGCAACCCCAACGAGAATCCGCTGGCGTGGGCCGACTCCTACTTCACGGAGTACATCGAGGCCCGTCGCCGCGAGCCGAAGTCCGACATCCTCACCGAGCTGGCGGTGGGGACGTACCCCGACGGCAGCACGCCCGAGGTGAGCGCGGTGGTGCGCACGGCGACGTTCGTGTTCGCCGCCGGTCAGGAGACCACGGCGCGACTGCTGGCCGTCGCCCTCAAGCACCTGGCTGAGCACCCGGAGATCCAGGACGAGCTGCGGGCCCACCGCGATCGCATCCCCGACTTCATCGAGGAGGCGTTGCGCATGGAAAGCCCGGTCAAGGCCGACTTCAGGCTGGCCCGCAAGACCACGTCGGTCGGTGGCGTCGAGATCAAGGCGGGAACGCCGGTGATGATGCTCAACGGGGCGGCCAACCGCGACCCGCGCCGGTTCGAGTGCCCGCACGAGTTCCGCATCGACCGTCCCAACGCCCAGGCCAACGTGGCCTTCGGCCGGGGCGTGCACTCGTGCCCTGGTGGTCCGCTGGCGCGGGCGGAGGGCCGGGTGAGCCTCGAGCGCATCCTCGACCGCATGCGCGACATCCGCATCTCCGAGGAGCACCACGGCCCGCCCGGCGACCGCACCTACAAGTACGAACCGACGTGGATCCTGCGGGGCTTGGCCAACCTGCACCTGGAGTTCACGCCCGTCTGATGGCACTGCGAGTCGTGCAGTGGACGACGGGCAACGTGGGCAAGCGGGCGGTGCGCGCCGTGGCCTCGCATCCCGACCTCGAGCTGGTCGGTTGCTACGCGTGGTCGCCCGACAAGGTGGGGGCCGACGTGGGCGAACTGTGCGGTCTCGACGACGCGCTGGGCGTGACGGCGACCAATGACGTCGAAGCCCTGCTGGCCTTGAAGCCCGACTGCGTCGTGTACACGCCGATGTGGCCCGACACCGACGAGCTGGTGCGCATCCTTTCGGCCGGCGCCAACGTGGTGAGCACGGCGGCGTTCATCAACGGGCGCGGCCTCGGCGTGGGACGGGACCGCATCGCCGAGGCGTGCGCAGCGGGCGGGTCGACGATGTTCGGCACGGGCATCTCGCCCGGCTTCATCGACCTGCTGGGCATCGCCACCGCGTCGATCTGCGACCGCATCGACAAGATCACGATCAACGAGGCCTCCGACACCACGCTCTACGACTCACCCGACACCGAGCGGCCAGCCGGCTTCGGCCGGCCCATCGACGACCCCGAGCTCCCGGGCATGGCGGCTGCCGGGACCGCCGTGTTCGGCGAGGCGGTGGCGATGGTGGCCGACGCCATCGGTGTCGAGCTCGACGACATCGTGTGCGAGGCCGAGTACGCCCAGACCACCGAAGACGTCGTCATGGACTCGTGGACGATCCCCGCCGGGCACGTTGCCGGCGTGGCGGCCAGCTGGCAGGGAAAGGTGGGCGACCGCACGGTCGTCGAGCTCAACGTTCGGTGGAAGAAGGGCGCCACCCTCGAGCCCAACTGGGCGATCGAGGAGGGCCACGTCATCCAGGTCGACGGCATGCCCACCGTGCGGGTGAAGGTCGACTACCTGCCGCCGCCAGACTTCCAGGCCACGACGTTCGCCGACTTCATGGTGATCGGCATGGTGATGACGGCGATGCCCGCGGTCAACGCCATCCCCTATGTCGTCGCCGCGCCGCCCGGCATCGTCACCTATACCGACCTGCCGCTGCCGTTGCCCCGAGGGTGGGTGCCCCGTGGATGACATCGAAGCCATCAAGCAGCTGAAGGCCCGCTACTTCCGCACCATGGACACGAAGGACTGGGACGGTATGCGGACGGTGTTCACCGACGGCGTCGTGATCGACACGACGGAGTCGGGCGGGCCCGCGATCGCCGGCGCCGACGAGTTCGTGGCCTTCCTGCGCGACACGCTGTCGGGCGCCATCACGACGCATCACGGCCACATGCCCGAGATCGACGTGACGTCGGCGACGACCGCGACCGGCATCTGGGCGCTGCACGACGTGATCAAGTGGCCGGGCGGTACGCGGATGGAAGGGTCGGGCCACTACCACGAGACCTACGAGAAGGTCGACGGCAGCTGGCGCATCGCCTCGTCGACGCTGACCCGCCTCTACATGGACGTGACCCCGCCCGCGGGCGGATGAATCAGTACTCGTTCTTGATCACGAAGTAGGAGCCGCGGATGGTGCCGGCCAGCTTCGACTTCTGCCGGGCGAACTTGAACGACGACAGCTCCTCGGGCACGTCCATGCCGTCGGAAAGCTTGAAGCCGACGGCCCGCTTGCCCGCCTTGTCGAGCGCGTAGAGCACATTGATCGACAGGCCGCTCTCGTAGAACACGTAGACCCACTTCGTGCCGTCGACCTGGATCTCGGTCGCCTCGAGCGCCGGCGACTCGATCACGATGCCGCGCTCCTCCTTCAGGATCTTGGCCACCCAGTCGACCTTGGCCTTCGCCGCCTTGGCCGGCTCGACGGTGAAGTCGATGTCGTACTTGTTCTTGAAGTAGCGGGCCTCGTTGGCCCGCAGGCCGGCGAGCGCCTCCGCGACGGGAGAGGACTCGAGGCCGGCGGTCGAGACGTTCGTGAAGTCCACGATCTGAGGTTGGGCTGTCTTTGTCATACGAGCACGGTAAGGAAACAGTCCCGGCGAAGGCTTCTCGATTCCTGATCAGGTTCCGTGCTT
>JAFATL010000704.1 GCA_019243975.1 Actinomycetota bacterium
CAACGCGCCGGGGCCCGGGGTGGCCGACGACGGCTCGCCCGTGGGCTATCCGCACCACTTCGACGACGTGGGCGACTTCACGCCGTGGCCGGGCCAGCAGAACCTGTCGAAGATCGCGGGCACCGGCCTCGTGGTGCTGCGCTTCGACCAGCTGCACCACGACGGACCGCCCACCCCGCTGGTCACGTGGATGAACTGGGGCGAGCACCCCGAGGACCTCGACGGTTACGACCTCATCACCGCCGACTACATCGGTCCCCTCGAGCGCATGGTGCAGCGCGCCACCGGCGCGCCGCTGGTGTTCAGCCAGGGCGACGTCGGCTCGTCCGAACCTCTCGACGACACCAAGGAACGCCTGCCCGACGGCACCGTGCGCGCCTTCAGCCACGAGGGCTACGCCCAACTCGAGCGCAAGGCGATGGAGGTGTCGAACGCCGTCCTCGCGGGCTGGAAGCAGATCGGTTCCGGCGGCGGCACCGTGCCGTACTCCACCGACTTCCCGGTGCGCATGGCCGACCACTGGTTCCCGCTGCCGATCTCGCACCCCTACCCGTCGGTGTCGAACTGCCGCACCGAGCCCACCGTCGAGGGCGACCCCGGCGCGGTGCTGGCGGGCTTGCCCGACTGCGAACGGCCGTCGCCGGCGAACGACAACGCCAGCAACCTCTACCAGCAGTTGCAGGCCAGCGGCATCCCCATCCCGTCGAACTACGACGCGCCCTCGCTCGGCTCGGTGGAGGAGAACAACCGCCTGCACCTGCAGGCGTTGCGTCTCGGCGACGTGCTGCTCGCCTCGTGCGCGTGCGAGCCCCAGGTCGACCTCGTCCTCAACTTCAAGAGCCGGGCCGACAACGTCACCGGCGACATCTGGGACGGCTTCGACTGGTCGGTGTACTGCAGCGCGAGTGGCAAGCCCGACAAGTCGTGGCTTTGCGCCGATCCGCGGAAGGACTCGTTCCTCGACCGCAGCCTGGTCGTCACCGACGCGGCCTACAAGAAGATGGTTGCCGAGGTGCACAACGACGCGCGCGGGTGGGACAGCGACCCCACCGCGGGCGCCGAGCCGGCCGACACTGCCGCCATCAAGGGCAACTTCACCAAGGAGGAGCTGGCGCCGGCGCGCGGTTACAAGCTCCCCGTCGTCGTGGGTCACGCCTCCGACTACAACGGCTACACCGTCAGCTACCGCATGTACATGGCGTACGACCACTACCGGAAGGCGCTCACGTGCTGCGGCCCGCACTCGGCCGACTACATGGTCACGCGCATGGTGCGCATGGCCGGCTCCCTCAACGGCGGACCGGCGCCGGGGCCTGAGCCGCTCGACGGTGCCGCGGCAGCCGATGAGGCGCGCCAAACCGCGCAGGCAACCGTGCTCGGCCAGTTGTCGTCGGCCGCGTACGACGCGTGGCAGGCGACGCTGCCCAACGACGCCGGCGCGGTCGAACCGATCGCCCAGCCCCACAACATCACCCGCTTCGACGCCGCCACCTTCACGTGGCGAGGCGGCAACAACGACGTCGACAACCCGACCGTGCGCGTCGAGCGGTGGGTCGACGGGAAGTGGGAGACGTACGCCGACCAGTCCGGCGAGGTGCAGACGGTGCTGCAGCTGCCGACGGGCGTGCAGAGTGAGGTGACCTACCGAGGCAATGCTCAGCAGTGGTTGTGGACCGCCAACTTCGAGGCGTTCGACGCCTACCCGCGCACGTTCGACCCGCGGGGTGCCGGCACGCCCGACGGCACGTACCGGTTCGTGGTCGACGGTGTGCACCGCGCCGGCGGCCTCAACCATCGCTACCACCTGGTGTCGGAAGGCTTCGACGTGGGCCCGTGGCGGGGCATCAGCGTGCAGGACGTGCGGGCCGAGAACGACGGGTCCGTCTCGTTCGCCATCGGCGCCATCGCCTACCCGCGCACGTACAAGTCGTCGATCCCGATGATCGCCGACGACAAGGGCAACCCCATCTGCAAGCGCTGCACGTTCCGCCCGTGGGCGTCGACGGCGGCGGTGGCGTCGGCCAAGGTGCTGGTGGGCCGGGCCAACGGGCACATCGACACCGTTGCTGCCTCGTTCGTCAACGGTCGCTGGGTGGCCGCCACCAAGTTGAAGGCCGGTGACACCGCGTGGGTGCCGATCGCGGGCGTCCACGACAGCTACGGAGAGATCAACGACGCCGCC
>JAFATL010000065.1 GCA_019243975.1 Actinomycetota bacterium
CGGCCCGACCACGGCGCCCTGCTGGCCGACGTGTTCACCACCGCCCAGGAGGTCGCCCGGGCCGAAGGCATCGCCGACTCCGGCTACCGGCTGGTGTTCAACGTGGGCGACGACGCGCTCAACAGCGTCCCCCACCTGCACCTCCACGTTCTCGGCGGGCGAAAGCTCGGGTGGCCACCCGGGTAGCTACTACCCTGGTTGGCCAACAACCCGTGTCATCGACCCCCGTCAAGATCCTCGTTCCCGGCAACCACCTCATGGTCGGCCTGGTCGGCCAGCAGGACGAACTGCTGCGTCTGGTCGAGAGCGCGTACCCCGGTACCCGCATCCACGTGCGGGGCAACGAGATCGACATCGAGGGCGACGAGGCCGAGCAGGTCGGCAAGCTCTTCACGGAGTTGGTGTCGCTGCTCGAGAAGGGCCACACCCTCGACGCCACCAACCTGGGCCGCAGCATCGACATGGTGCGGGAGGACGAGCGGCCCTCGGAGGTGCTCACCGCGGAGATCCTGCGCTCGTCGAAGGGCCGCAGTGTGCGCCCCAAGACGAGTGGGCAGAAGCGCTACAGCGATGCCATCCGCGAAAACATCATCACCATCGGCATCGGGCCCGCGGGTACGGGCAAGTCGTACCTGGCGGTGGCGCTCGCCGTGCAGGCGCTGCAGGCCAAGCACGTGAGCCGCATCATCCTCACCCGTCCCGCCGTCGAGGCAGGGGAGCGGCTCGGCTTCCTGCCCGGCGACATCATGGCCAAGGTCGATCCGTACCTCCGGCCGTTGTACGACGCCCTCTACGACATGATGGAAGAGGGCGCGAGCCGCTTGATGGAACGGGGCACGATCGAGGTGGCACCACTCGCCTTCATGCGTGGGCGCACCTTGAACAACAGCTTCATCATCCTGGACGAGGCGCAGAACACGACGCCCGAGCAGATGAAGATGTTTCTGACGCGCATCGGGTTCGGCTCGAAGGTCGTCATCACCGGCGACGTCACCCAGATCGACCTGGCGGGCGGCAAGTCCGGGCTCGTCGGGCTGGAAGACATCCTGAAGGACATCGACGGGCTGGCATTCGTGCGCCTCGGCCCGCGCGACGTCGTGCGCCACCGCATCGTGCAGGACATCGTGAGCGCCTACGAGCGCTCCGCGAAGTAGCCGCCGCGACCATGTCCGTCGACGTCTTCGTTGCCGACGAGCAGACCGACCACCCGGTCGACTCGCTGCGCTGGGTGCGCCTGGCGCGCGACGTGCTCGCGGCGGAGGGCGTGCGGGGCGACGCCGAGCTGTCGATGTTGTTCGTCGACGAGACGGCGATGGCCGACCTCAACCAGCGGTTCCTCGGCAAGCAGGGTCCTACCGACGTGCTCGCGTTCCCGATCGACGAGGAAGTGGTGGAGAGCGGCCGCTCGCCCGACTCGGGCGGGCCCGGCCCCGGCTACCTCCCGACCGAACCGTCGGAGTTGCCGACACTGCTTGGCGACCTCGTCATCTGCCCGCTCGTCGCGGCGCGCAACGCGCCCAATCACGCTGGCACCTACGAGGACGAGATCGCACTGCTGATCGTGCACGGCATCCTTCACTTGATGGGCAACGACCACGTCGACGAGGAAGAGGCGGAGGCGATGGAGCGTCGCGAGCGCGAGCTGCTCGAGAAGTTCCACAAACCGGCGACATGACCAACGGCGAGTGGCTCATGGTGGCGGGGATCTTGGTGCTGGTGGTCGTGGCCGCCTTCTTCGCCTTGGCCGAGACGTCGCTCACCCGTGTGAACAAGGTGAAGGCGCTGACCCTCGAGGACGAGGGCCGGCGCGGCGCGGCCCGACTGGCCCGCCTGGCCGAGCATCCGGAACGGTTCCTCAACCTGGTGCTGCTGCTGGTGTTGAGCTGCCACCTGGCGGCGAGTGCATTGCTCACGATCCTCGCTGAGCGGCATTTCGGCGGTGCCGGCGTGGTGGTCGCCACCGTGATCGAGGTCGGCGTCATCTTCGTGTTCGCCGAGGCGATACCGAAGACCTACGCCGTGCAGCACGCCGAACGCGCCGCCCTCTTCGCCGCGCCCACGGTCGCGGTCGTGACCGGCTTCCCGCCGTTGCGCCTGCTGGCACGCGGCCTCATCGCGCTCGCCAACGTGATCCTTCCGGGCAAGGGCCTGAAGGAAGGCCCGTTCATCTCCGAAGAGGAGTTGCTGGCGCTCGCCGATGTGGCGGTGGATGAGGACGTCATCGAGCGCGAAGAGCGCACGCTCATCCGCTCGATCCTCGAGTTCGGCGACACCGTGGTGCGCGAGGTGATGGTGCCGCGGCCCGACATGCTCGCGGTGGAGGGGCGCGACCGCGTCTCCGACGTGATCGAGCTCACCATCAACGCCGGCAAGAGCCGTATCCCCGTCTACGACCAGGGCATCGACGACGTGGTCGGCGTGGCGTTCGCCAAGGATCTGTTGCGGGCCGAACGCGAAGGACGGGGCGACGCCGAGGTTCGCGGCCTCGCGCGCGAGGCGCACTTCGTGCCCGAGACCAAGAAGGTCAGCGAGCTGATGCGCGAGATGCAACAGCTCAAGTTCCACATCGCCGTCGTGGTCGACGAGTACGGCGGCACCGCCGGCCTGGTCACGCTCGAGGACCTCATCGAGGAACTGGTGGGCGAGATCGTCGACGAGTACGACGTCGAAGAGGCGGCGTGGGAACGGCTGGCCAACGGCGATATGCGAGTGGCCGCCAAGATGCCGGTCGACGAGCTCAACGAGCTCGTCGGGGCCGAACTGCCCGACGGCGACTGGGACACCGTCGGCGGCCTGGTGTTCGGCCAGCTCGGCCACGTGCCGACCGAAGGCGAGTCGGTCGACGTCGACGGGCTGCGCCTGACGGCCGAGAAGGTGCAGGGCCGGCGCATCAACCGCGTGCGGGTGACCAAGCTCCCGCCGCGCGTGCACGAG
>JAFATL010000214.1 GCA_019243975.1 Actinomycetota bacterium
CCCTTCGGTCTCCTCGATCTCGACCTGGTACTCGCGTAGGTCGTCCTCGCTCACCCAGGTGGCGATGAAACGCAGGTCGCGGTCGAGCTTGGCCCGCTGCAGGCACGTCGCCACCAGCTGGAGGTACGAGAACGTGTGCTGCTCGAACAACTGCCGCGTCAGGTCGGCGATCGGCAGGTCGAAGCACGACAGTTCCTCGGCCAGGGCGAAGACCGCGGGCGTGGTGTTGGAGTACTGGAACCGGCCCGTGTCGGTGACCAACCCGGTGTACAGGCACAGGGCCGCGTCACGGTTGAGCGACCAGCCCAGCCGGCCCGCCAGTTGGCGCACGACGACCGCGGTGGCGGCGGCGTCGGCGTCGATCAGGTTGATGGTGCCGTAGCGGTCGTTGGTCACGTGGTGGTCGATGACGATCAGCTCGCGCGCGGCCTGCGCGGCCGGAGCCAGGTCGCCCAGGCGATCGATCGACCCGCTGTCGAACGTGACCATCACGTCGGGCGCGGCCGGAAAGTCGCCCGGCTTGGTGGTGAGGTCGAGACCGGGGAGGAACGTGTAGTGCGGTGCCACCACGAACGGCTCCGACCACGAGGCCAGCGACGGCTTGCCGTGGGCCCGGCACAGGTGGTGCATGGCGAGCATCGAGCCCAGCGCGTCGCCGTCGGGGCTCACGTGGCAGGCCAGCGCGACGGACGACGCCGCGCTGATGGCCTCCACGGCCCGCTCGAGCTCACTCGTTGGCTGCGTCACCCTTGTGTATCTCCCGCAATATCTCTTCGACGCGAGTTCCCGTAGTTACTCCAGAGTCGGACAGAAAGGAAAGTTGGGGCGTGCGCTTGAGGCGCACCTGCTTGGCCACGGCTGCCTGCAACCGCACCCTTTGCTCAGTTAACGCCTCAGCCACCTCGTTGGTGACGCCCGGCTCCAGCCCGGGGTCGAACAAGACCTTGGCGTGACGCAAGTCGGGGTCGACCACGACGGCGGTGATGGTGACCAGGCGCAAGCGGTCGTCGTCTTCGGCGACGCGCTCGAGCTCGTCGGCCAGCACCTCCTGGAGCAGGCGGTTCACCCGAGCAGTGCGGGGGTAGCGGCGCTCAGGCACCGAGGCTCTCCACGGAGGACCGGTCGACCGCGACGACCTCGGCCTCCGGGAACGACCACACGAACCGCTCCACCGCCTGCAGCACCTCCTCGGCATGGCCAGGGGTGGCCGCCACCGCGGCGACGCCGATGGCGGCCCGCTGCCACTTGTCCTGGAAGTCCACCTCGGCCGCCGCCACCTGATACCGCCGCCGTGCGCCTTCGATGATCGGCTTGATCACCGCCCGCTTCCCCTTCAGGGAGTGGGCGTGCGGGAGATGAAGGTCGTACCGGGCCGCACTTACGTACGTGGGATCTCGCGTTCCTCGTAGGTCTCGATGATGTCGCCCGGCTTGAGGTCCTGGAAGTCGGACAGGCCGATGCCGCACTCGAAGCCGCTCTGCACTTCGCGCGCGTCGTCCTTGAACCGCTTGAGTGACGTGATCGTGCCGTGCCAGATGATGACGCCCTCGCGGAGGAACCGGACCTTCGAACCGCGCGTGATCGTGCCGTTGCGCACGTAACACCCGGCGACGGCGCCGACGCGCGGGATGCGGAACACCTCGCGCACCTCGGCCTCGCCCGTGACCACCTCTTCGAACTCGGGGGCGAGCATGCCGACCATGGCGCTCTCCATGTCCTCGAGCACCTGGTAGATGATCTCGTACGTCCTGATCTCGACGTCTTCGGCCTCGGCCAGCTCGCGCGCCTTGCGGTCGGGCCGCACGTTGAAGCCGATGATGGTGGCGTTGGACGCGGCACCGAGCTGCACGTCGTTCTCGGTGATGCCGCCGACGGCGCGGTGCACGAAACTCAGCTTCACCTCGTCGCGCTCGAGCTTCTTCAGGCTCTCGGTGAGCGCTTCCAGCGAACCCTGTACGTCGGCCTTGAGGATGAGGTTGAGGGTGGCGGTCTCGCCCCGCTGGATCTGCTCGAAGATGTCTTCGAGCTTGGCGCCGGTGCCGGTGGCGGCCGACGTCTTGCGCAGGTCGATCGACCGGTAGCGCTGCTCGCGCTGCTCGCCGATCGTCTTCGCCGTCTTGTCGTCGGCGGTCACGCGGAACACGTCGCCGGCGGCGGGCACGTCGTTGAACCCGAGCACCTGCACGGGCGTGGACGGCAGCGCCTCCTTGACCTGGTCGCCCTTGTCGTCGATGAGGGCACGTACGCGGCCCCACGCGGCGCCGGCCACGATCGGGTCGCCCACCCGCAGGGTGCCGTTCTCCACCACGACGGTGGCCACCGGGCCCCGGCCCGTATCGAGGTTGGCCTCGAGCACGATGCCGCGGGCGCGGCCCTCGGGGTTGGCGGTGAGCTCCTCGACGTCGGCCACGAGCAGCAACTGCTCGATGAGCTCGTCGATGCCCTGGCTCTGCAGGGCGGAGATCGGCACCGTGATCGTGTCGCCGCCCCACGCCTCGGGCACCAGGCCCTGGTCGGACAGCTGTTGCATCACCCGGTCGGGGTTGGCGTTCTCGCGATCGATCTTGTTGATGGCCACCACGATCGGCACGTCGGCCGCCTTGGCGTGGTTGATGGCCTCGACGGTCTGCGGCATCACGCCGTCGTCGGCGGCCACGACGAGCACGACGATGTCGGTGACCTCCGCGCCGCGCGCCCGCATGGCGGTGAACGCTTCGTGGCCCGGTGTGTCGATGAAGGTCACGAGCCGGCCGTCTTGCTCGGCCTGGTAGGCGCCGATGTGCTGGGTGATGCCGCCCGCCTCGCCCGCGACCACGTTGGCCTCGCGGATGCGGTCGAGCAGCAACGTCTTGCCGTGGTCGACGTGACCCATCACGGTGATGATCGGCGGGCGGGAGCGCTGGTTCTCGTCGTCTTCGTCTTCGTCGTCGTCGAAGTACTTGGCCTGGAGGAGCGCTTCCTTCTCCTCGCCCGGGTCGACGAGGCGGATCTCGGCGCCGATCTCGGCCGCGAACAGCTCGATGGCGTCGTCGGACAGCGACTGCGTGGCCATGACCATCTCGCCCTGCTGCAGCAGGAAGCGCACGACGTCGGCGGCCGAGCGGTTGAGACGCGGACCAAGGTCCTGCGCGGTCGAGCCGCGCTCGACGATGATCTCGCCCTCGGGGACGGGCGCGTCGGAGGGCGTGTAGGTGGTGAGCTGCGTGGGCTCGAGCTCTTCGAGGTTGCGACGGCGTCGCGAGCGTCGGCGCTGGGGCGGGCGACCGCCGCGACCGGGGGGACCACCGCGTCCGCCGGGGCCACCACCGGGGCCACCACCGGGACCACCGCCCGGGCCGCGGCCGAGGCCGCCAGGCGCGGGACGGCCGCCGCCGTAGCCACCGCCACCGCCGCCACCGCCGCCGGAGCGCGGTCCGCTGAACCCGCCCTGACGCTGCCCACCGGGGGCGCCGAAGCTGCGAGGACCGCCACCACCACCGGGGCGGGGACCGCCTGCGGGCGCGGGCCGGCCACCCGCGCCGGGAGGCGGCGGGATGGGCTTGCCGCTGGCCGAGCGAGGCCCGGCCGGGGGCGGCGGGATGGGCTTGCCACTCGCCGACAGGGGCGGCCGGGGCGGGGCACCGGGGGGCGGCGGGGTCTGCCGACGCGGCGGGGCGCCCTCGCTCGGCGCGCTGGGCTGCGCAGGCGCGGGACGGGGCGGCGCTGCCGATGCGGCCGGCTGGGACGGAGCGGGCGCCGCGGGCCGGGGGGCGGGGCGCTCACGCTCGATGAGGTCGGGTTGCTCGCTCGCGGGCCGGCTGGTGACGAGGCGGGGATCGCGGCCCGACGAGGTGGCCGCGGCCGGGCGATCGAGGGGACGCTCCGACGGGGCCGGGGCCACCGGTGCGGCGGGCGCGGACTCGCTGGGCCGGGCGGCGGGGGCGGGTGCAGCCGCGGCCGGTTCGGCCGGGGCCTTGGTGGCGGCCTTGGCCTTGGGGGGCGCCGGCGGCTCCTCGGGCTGGACGGGACGGCGCAGGCCCTCGGCGTCGGCCTTGCGCCGGACGCGGTCGGCCTGGGCGTCCTCGATGCTCGAGGAGTGGCTCTTCACCCCGATGCCGAGCGACAACGCCAGCTCGAGGGCTTCCTTGTTCTCTAGCCCGAGCTCGCGGGCGAGCTCATAGACCCGGATCTTCTTTGCCAACTGCTAGTTCAGTCCTCCCTGACCCCGCACGCGGCGCGGCCTTCCATCCTCGCACGTTCTGCAACTGTCCGACGAAGCGAAACCCCTGCGTCGCGGTGCACCTCGCCCCTGAGGGCCCGGCTGAAGGCGTCCCGCCGGACGGCCAGATCGATGCACGCCACCGAGCCTGCGCACAGCCAGGCACCCCGTCCGGGCAGGTGCCGGCCGAGGGCGAGACCACCCTCAGCGGTGCGGACGACCCGTTCCAGCTCGTCCGCCGGCGCCTTCCGCCGGCAGCCGATGCAGGTGCGGGCCGGCGCTATTCGGCCGACTCCGTCTGGGCGGCCGCCGGTGCCGGTTCGGGTGCTTTGTCACTCTCCGTGGTGGGAGCGTCTGTCTCCGCGGTGGGAGCGTCGGCCTCAGCGGTGGGGGCGTCAGCGTCACTGGCGGGGGTGTCAGCGTCAGTCGCGGGGGCTTCCGCCTCCTCCTTGGGCGTCTCGCCCTCCGCCCAGGCCGTCGCCGACAGTGCGTCGCCACCTTCGGCGGGCTGCCAGACCATCTCGCCGGCGTCGTTCTGGACCCACTCGCCCTCGGCCCACTCCTCGCCCGCGTAGCCGGCCTCTTCCTCGGCCAGCTGGGTCTCGCTCTTGATGTCGATGCGCCAGCCGGTGAGGCGAGCGGCCAGACGCGCGTTCTGGCCCTCCTTCCCGATGGCGAGCGAGAGCTGGTAGTCGTGCACGATCACGGTGGCGGTGCCGGTGTCGTCGTCGAGCCGGACCTCCTTCACCTTGGCCGGCTGCAGGGCGCGCATCACGAACTCGGCCGGATCCTCCGAGAACGGAACGATGTCGACCTTCTCGCCCCGCAGCTCGTTGGTAACCATGCGCACGCGCGCGCCGCGGGCACCGACACACGCGCCGACGGGGTCGACGTTGTTGTCGTTGGACCAGACAGCGATCTTGGTGCGGTGCCCGGGCTCGCGCGCGGCGGCACGAAGCTCGACGACGCCGCTGGAGATCTCGGGCACCTCGAGCTCGAACAGGCGCTTGATGAGACCGGGG
>JAFATL010000328.1 GCA_019243975.1 Actinomycetota bacterium
GCTCGGCACGGTGGCGGTCATCGGCCCGGCCGCCGACCGCTTCGAGATGCAGGGCGGCGGCAGCGCCCAGGTGAGCCCGCACCCGACGATGAGCCCGCTCGACGCCATCCGCGACGTCGTCGAGGCGAACGGCGGCACGGTTGTGCACGAGCAGGGGGCGGCGGGCGCCGAGCGGGCGCCACTGGTCGACCCCCGCCGCTTTGCCGACAGCGCCCTCACCGTCGAGTACTTCGCCGATCCCGACTTCGGCGGCGCGCCCGTGCACACCGAGACGGCGGGGCGTTCGGTCCTGCGGTGGATGGGGGAGCCGGCGCCGGGCGTGCCGGTGGGCGCGTTCTCGGCGCGGGCCACCACGACGTTCACCCCGGGGACGTCGGGCCTGTGGCGGTTCCGGATCGAGAGCGTCGGGCAGTCGCGCCTGCTGCTCGACGGCGACGTGGCGGTTGACAACTGGTCACCGAAGCCGGGCCGGACGTTCTACGGCCTCGGCAGCGAGCCGGTTGAGGCCACGTTCGATCTGGAGGGCGACCACGCCTACGACCTGGTGCTCGAGTACCGGCTGGCGGGTGGGCCGCCGTTGTCGGGCGTGCGCGTGGGCGCGGTGGCCGCGCTGGCGGACGACGCGCCGGAGCGAGCGGTGGCCGCCGCCGCCACCGCCGACGTCGCCGTGGTCGTCGTCGGGTCGGACAGCGAGTGGGAGAGCGAAGGGTTCGACCGCAAGACGCTCGACCTCCCGGGCCGCCAGGCCGAACTGGTGGAGCGGGTGTGCGCGGCCAACCCCCGCACGGTTGTGGTGGTCAACACCGGCGCGCCGGTCACGATGGACTGGGCCGAGCGCGCCGGGGCGGTGGTGCAGGCGTGGTTCCCGGGCCAGGAGGGTGCCAACGCGCTGGCCGACGTGCTGTTCGGGGTGGTCAACCCGTCGGGCCGGCTGCCGGTGACGATCCCGCGGAGGTTGGAGGACACGCCCGCGTACGGATCGGCTGCGACGTACCCGGGTGAAGACGGTGTCGTTCGCTACGCGGAGGGGCTGCGGGTGGGGTACCGCCACTACGCGACCGAGGGGATCGAGCCCGCGTTCTGCTTCGGGCACGGGCTGTCGTACACGACGTTCGACTACGCGGATGCCGCGGTCATGGGCGCGCCGGACGACGACGGTGTCGTCGTCACCGTCGACGTGACCAACGTGGGCGACCGCGAGGGCCGCGAGGTCGTGCAGGCGTACCTCCGCCATCCCGACGCGGGCACGGTGCGGCCCGACCGTGAGCTGAAGGCCGTTCGTGTCGTCGCGTTGGCGCCCGGTGCGACCGCTCGCGTCGAGCTTGCCTTGCCGCGCTCGGCGTTCGCTCGCTGGTCAGATGACGGGTGGTCCGTGCAGCCCGGAAGGTACGAGGTGTTGATCGGCGCGTCGTCCAACGACATCCGCGCCACGGTCATCACGAGCATCGAATAATCGCGCCGCCGCGACGCGCCAAGGCCCGCCTCCCAGAAGGCGGTATGTCTGGGAAGCGGGCCCCGGCATCGTGAGTACGCAGCAGGAGGGCGCGTATTACGCCTCTTCGCAGGAAAGATTTCGGCGTTGCGCGCGCAGGGTGTTAACGATCGCTCACGGCTGACCAAACCGGTCAGGGTTCGCGTCAGTCGGCGTAAATGTTGATGTCAGGTGAGAGACCGAGGGGCGCCGCGTCAGCCCGGCCGGTGGCAGCGAGGACGAACTGCAGCGGGTCGCCGCTGATGGCGTCGCCGCCCCCACTCACCGGCACTTCGTCGATGCCGTCGAGGGCCAGGGTGCTGCCCTTGAACCCGCGGTCGGTGAGGATGCCGGCGACGTGGTGCACCGACGCGCGCAGGCCCGGCCCGCCCACTGAGGGGCGGCCGATCGACGAGCGGATGTCGTCGCCGTGCAGGTACACGTCGTAGAACAGGCCCTCGATGCCGGTGCCGATGGTGCCGGCCACGCCGGCGGGGGCAGGGCCGTTCCACGCATCGTCGTCGAACGCCTTCATGAGCCCGATCGCCTTCTCGGTCGACTCGTCCACCTCGTCGGCGAGCTCGGCGAGCGTGCGCCCCCGGCGGTCGTCGACCTGGCGCTGCGTCCACTCGGGCGTGCCCGCGCCGTCGAGGTTGAGGTTGACGACGTCGGTCAGACCACCGGCGACATGGGCGGCCACGTCGGCGACCGTCCAGCCCGTGCACCGGCTCGGGGTCGCCGCCTCCTGCGGCGACAGGGAGCGCAGCAGCTCGGCAAACGACGCCAGCTCGGTGGGATAACCGGATTCGATCTCGGAACGAGTCAGCATGGGACCTCCAGCGGGTCGGGGTTCTACAACTTACGTGCAGGCTGCACGCATCTATACTCCGGAGGGCAATGCCGGTCAACGGTGACGATCGCCACAGCGGGGCGCGACGGACGCAGGCGAGCCGCTCGGCGGCCACCCGGGCGGCGCTCCTCGACGCCGGGCGGCGTCTCTTTGCCGAGCACGGCTACGCCGGGGCCGGGCGCGAGGAGATCGTCGAGCTGGCCGGCGTGACCCGTGGCGCCTTGCAGCACCACTTCGGGCGCAAGCAGGAGCTGTTCCTCGCCGTGGTCGAGGAGCTCGAAGCCGAGCTGGGCGGCCGGATCATGGAGGCGGCAACGCAGGCGGCGGGCGACCCCATGGAGGAGCTCGTGCTGGGGTGCCGGGCCTTCCTCGACGCCGCCACCGACGTCGCCTTCCGCCGCATCGTGCTCCTCGACGCGCCGGCGGTGCTCGGATGGCAGGCGTGGCGCGAGCTCGACGCCCGCTTCGGCCTCGGCCTGGTGACGATGGCGTTGGACGCGGCGATGGAGGCCGGCCAGGTCGAGCGCCAGCCCGTCGACCCGCTCGCCCACATGCTGCTCGCCGCCCTCAACGAGGGGGCCATGCTCGTGGCCCAGGCCGATGACCAGGCGGCGGCCCGGGCCGAGGTGGGTGCCGCCGTCGACAACTTTCTCGGCAATCTGCGAAACGCCCGGACGCAACCCCCGTTGTAGGGGCGAAGACCCGCCCGACGACGCCAGCGGCGACCAAGGGGGGCGGGCGAGTCTTCGGTCACGAGTCCCCGTTGGTCGGCACCCCAGCCCCGACCAACGGGGACTCTTTTTTCGGTTCGCTCCCTCACGGTCGCTCACTGTGACATTGGCTCGCTTCGGGCTTCGCCCTGCGCTCGCTCCGGCCGGCACCCCTGAGGGGCCCCACCGGCCGGCGGGCTGCTCCTGGCGTCGCGACGCCCGACCGGCGGCCCAATGCGTCTCGCGGCGGCGAGTGGGGTGCCGCCGCTCCTGCCGGACTCGTACCTGCGGTACGGGCGCGTCCCCCTACGGCAAAAGTAGGTTGCGCGGCATGACGACGCTGTTCGTGCACGAGATGCACCGGGTGCGGGGCAAGAGTGAGGAAGCGTTCGAGGCGGCGTGGCGCGACGAGTGGATGCCGCTGCTCGGCAAGGAAGACGACGCCCGGCTCCTCTACTACTGCAACCACGTGCACGGCACGGGGCCGGCGTACACGGTGATGACGCTGACCGCTGTGCGCGACGGGGCGGCGTGGGCGCGGCTGGCCGAGCGGGTGACGCGCGGTGACCTGCGCGACTTCGCCACGCGCCTCGACGAGATGCGCCACGGCGTCGACGCCAAGGTGCTGCTGCCCGTCTACTGGTCGCCCGTGCAGGACGTCGACTTCGGATCGGTGCCGACCACCGCCGCCGAGCACGAGCTGACGCTGTTCATGGAGGACACCGGTTGGCCGTCGGCGTCGCTCGACGAGTACATCGGCTTCTGGGGCGAGACGTACTTCCCGTTCATCCAGCACCGCCCCATGGAGCAGCGCCTGCTCGACATCCAGATGTCGTTCCAGCCCGCCTACGGCGGCGGCAACCGCAAGGAAGCGATCCTCTGGCAGAAGGTCGTCGACCACCAGAAGCTGCTCTGGCTCTTCACGCACGAGACCGCGCCCGAGCTGAAGCGGCCCGGCACGTTCATGCACGACGCGTTGGGCTACCGCGACGAGTGGGAGAGCCGGCTCCTCCGCACCGCCAGCTGGAGCCCGTGGTACTGAGCGCGTCCGAGCAGGTCGAGGTGTTGGACGATCGCGGGACCGTCGTCGAGATCGTGCCTCGTGATGTCATGCGCGCCCGCAACCTGCGCCACCGCGCCGTGTTCGTCGCCGTGCTCGACGGTCATCGCCTGCTCGTGCACCAACGCGCCGGGTGGAAGGACGTGTGGCCGTCGCGTTGGGACGTCGCATTCGGTGGCGTGTGCGGTGTCGGCGAGCGGTGGGTCGATGCCGCCTGCCGCGAGCTGGCCGAGGAAGCCGGCGTGCAGGTGGGCGACGAGCAGCTGCTCGACCTGGGCGACGGCTGGTACGACTCGGACAAGGTGCGCGTGGTCGGCCGCGTCTACGCCGTCCAACACCCGGGGCCGTTCACGCACCCCGACGGCGAGGTCGAGCAGACCGCCTGGGTCCCGCTCGACGACCTCCCCGGATGGCTCACCACCCACGACGTCTGCGACGACTCCCTCGACCTGGTCGTCCCCCGCCTCTGAGAGCAGGAGAATGACAGGCATGCCTGGTTTTCGAGCTTTCGACCACGTCGGCATCACGGTCGCCGACCTCGACGCGGTGTCGGCGTTCTTCGTCGACCTCGGCTTCGAGATCGAGGGCCGCACGTTCCTCGAGGGCGAGTTCCTCGACACCGTCGTCGGGATCCCCAACGCCCGCACCGAAATGATCCTGCTGCGCCAGCCCAACGGGGGCACCAGCTTGGAACTGGCGACGTTCATCCGGCCTCCCAACCAACCGGGATCGCCGGCCGCCATGGCCACCGAACTCGGCCTGCGCAGCCTGGCGTTCGAGGTGGAAGGCCTGGACGCCGTCGTCGAAGGGTTGGCGAAGAACGGCTACGGGCTGGTCGGTGGCATCGGCGAGTACGAGAACGCGTGGCGCATGGCCTCCGTGCGCGGTCCCGAGGGCATCCTCGTCTCCCTCGCCGAGCGAATCGGCTGAGGATGCGACGCAGAGGGCGTAGAATTATGGCGACACGGTCGCTTTGTACTGGCGGCCGGACGGCGAAAAGGGGAGTCGGATGAAGAAGCGGTTGCTCGTGGGGGGTCTCGTCGGCGGGGTGCTGGCGGTGCTCTTCCCGTTCGCAGCACAGGCGGGCACGCACACGGCGGCGGCGCCGGCGACGTGCATCGTGGTGAGCGGGCCCAGCGGCCTCAACCTGCAGGTGGGCTACGCGCCCAACGGGCCGGCCGACTGCCAGCACATCTAGCCGAGAGTCTGGTTCTCCCGCGCTAAGTGGCAGAACGTTGCCGTAGAGGCAACCTTCTGCCCACGAGCGCGTGGTGGGTGGTCACGGCTACAGGTCCGGCAGGTTGAGGTTGAGGTTGGGTGCCTCGAGGCCGCCGTCGACCTCGAGGAGCTTGCCGGTGATGAACGCGCCCGCCGGTGATGCCAGGTACAACGCGGCGGCGGCGATGTCGTCGGGATCACCGAGGCGCTTGAGCGGCGTCTTGCCGACCATCTCGTTCAGCAGCTCCTCGGTCTGCAGCACGGTCTCAAGTGCGGACGTCGCCACCGACCCGACCGCGATGCCGTTGACGCGCACACGGGGTGCGAGGTCGATGGACAGCAGGCGGGTGAGGTGGGCCAGCCCCGCCTTGGCGACGCCGTAGGCGACGAACCCGCGGTCGCGCATGCGGCCCATGGCCGAGGAGATGTTGACGATGCTGCCGCCGCCGCCCGCCAGCATGTGCGGCGCGGCGGCCTTGCTCAGCACGAAGGCCGTCGTCACGTTGAAGTGAAAGGCCCGCTCGAAGTAGCCCTCGCTGGTGTCGAGGAACGGCCGCGGGCCGGTACCGCCGACGTTGTTCACCACGATGTCGATGCGGCCGAACTCGGCCATGGCCGAATCCACCAAACCGGGCAATGAGGACGTGTCGTTGAGGTCGGCGGGGAGGACCAGCGCCCGCCGGCCCGCCTCCGCGATCTGGGCGGCAACCTTGTCGAGTTGCTCCTGCGTGCGCGAGGAGATGACGACGTCGGCACCGGCCTGCGCGTAGGCGACGGCGATGGCGGCCCCGATGCCGCGGCCGGCGCCGGTGACGATCGCGACCTGGTCGGTGAGCAGGAACTTGTCGAGAATCACGAGATAAATCTCCCCCATTTGGGGGATCCCGGGCCAGCCACTCCGTTGATCCCTCAATGTTCGGGTTCGTCCGCCGATGCAGCATCTGGTGACAACTCTTCGATGGGGGCGAAGGCGCCCCTCCGTGATCTCCTACCTCCTGGCCGCGTTCGGCGTCTGCCTCCTCGGGCTGACGGCGGTCGTGGTGCACGAGACGCAGTTCACGTTCCATCGCGAGCGCAGCCGGGCCGTGACCGAGTTGCGGTCGGCCGCGCAGCAGAACGCCGACGACACCTCGGGGGCGTGGCCCCAGACCACCGGCCTGATCGACAGCATCGCCTCGCAGCCGGGGATCGCATCGTTCAACGAGTCTGAGTGCAACGACGTGCTGTCGGGCCTGACCGGCGGCGTGAACGGGGCGAGCATCTACGCGTTGCGCGCCGACGGCTCGGTGCTGTGCCAGCTCGAGGACGCGTCGGTCAAGGGCAAGCCGTTCGTTCCGGGCGCCTGGTTGCAGCAGGCGCTCACAACCGACAAGCAGGTCGTCACCGACGTGCTGCTCGAGCCCCGCATCAAGGTGCCCACCGTCGTCATCGCATCACCGATCCACGGTGCCGACGGTCAGCGCGGCGTGCTGGCGGCGGTGATCCTCACCGGTACGCCCCCCATGTACTTGCCGTCCGGGGTCAACAAGCAGACCGTGCTCATCACGCTCGATCCGCACCGCAGCATGGTGGTCTCGACCACCGCCAAGGCGCCCATCGCCGTCGGCAAGCCGGTGAAGGGCACGCCCTACGCGACGAAGATGCCCCGCAACGGCCGCACGATCACCGACGTCGACGGCGTGAGCCGCATCTACACCGAGGTGACCACCACCGACCTCAACTGGCCGATCCTGGCCGGCCTGCCGACGGACGTGGCGTTGCACTCGGCGCATCAAGAGCTGCGCCGCAACGTGTTCGTGGGCGGCGTGACGTTCCTGCTCGTGGCCGCTATCGGCTTCCTGCTGCATCGCCGCTTGGCTCGACCCGTGCGCCGGTTGGGGAAGGCGATCGAGGCCTCGTGGAAGGGTGACGTCGACGCGCGTGCGCCGGTGGCGGGCCCGGCCGAGGTGGCGCACGTGGCGACGGTGTTCAACCATCTCATCGCCGAACGCCAGGCCCGGGAGGCCGAGCTCGCCTATCAGGCAACGCACGACGGCCTGACGGGCCTGCCCAACCGCACCAGCTTCAACGCCCACATCGACAGCGTGCTGGCGTCGGCCGACCACGCTGCGCTGGCCGTGGCGTTCCTCGACCTCGACGGCTTCAAGCACGTCAACGACGCCCATGGCCATGCCGTCGGCGACAGCCTGCTGGTCGCGCTGGGTGCCCGCCTGCGCGAGTCGCTCGACGACGCGTGCATGGTCGCCCGCTTCGGCGGGGACGAGTTCGTGATCGCAGCGCAAGGCATCGAGGGTGACCACGAAGCGGTGCTCCTCGCGGGTCGGTTGGCCAACATCCTGCAGGCGCCGTTCCGTCTCGACGCGCAGGCGCTGTACCTGCGCGGCAGTGTCGGCATTGCGCGCGCCACGGCGTCGTCGACGGCCGAGGACCTCGTGCGCGACGCGGACACCGCCATGTACCGGGCCAAGGAGCGGGGCAAGGGCGGCTACGCGCTGTTCGACCGCGAGATGCGCGACTGGGCGCTGCTGCGGGAGTCGACCGAACGGGACCTGCATCGAGCCCTCGCGCGCGGTGAGTTCACGTTGCACTACCAACCCAAGGTGGCGCTGGCGGGCGGCGGTGCGGTCGGCGCCGAGGCGCTGCTGCGCTGGCGCCATCCCGACCGCGGCCTGGTGGCGCCGGCCGAGTTCATCCCGGTGGCCGAAGAGACCGGGCTCATCGTGCCCATCGGCGAGTGGGTGCTGCACGAGGCGTGCCGGCAGGCCGTGGCGTGGCGGACGTCCGGTCGCCGGATGCCGGTGGCGGTGAACCTGGCGGCCCGCCAGCTCAGCCTGCCCGACCTCAACGCGGTCGTGGCCAATGCGCTGCACGAGACCGGCGCTCGACCCGACGAACTGGTGCTGGAGATCACCGAGTCGGCGGTGCTGCTCGACGCCATCGCCACGTCGGAGCGGCTCGAGCAGGTGCGCCACATGGGCGTGCGCGTGTCGATCGACGACTTCGGCACCGGGTTCTCGTCACTGAGTTACCTGCAGCGCCTGCCCATCGACGAACTCAAGGTCGACCGGTCGTTCGTGGCGCCGCTCACGCGCGACGAACCCTCGTCGGCGATCGTCGAGTCGATCATCGGCCTGGCCCACGCCGTGGGCCTCACCGTCGTGGCCGAGGGAGTGGAGACGGCCGAGCAGTTGGCGGAGCTCGACCGCCTGGGCTGCGACCAGGCGCAGGGCTACCTGCTGGCCCGGCCCCAGTCCAGCGAGGCGGTCACCCGCCTGCTCGGCGCGCCGCTCACCCCCGCCGTCCGCTAGTACTCGAGGCGCACGACCTCAGGGCCGCTCTTCGTCGTCGTCGTACGGCAGCGACTGCGCCTGCTCGACCGCATCGGCCTCGGGCACCTCGGGGTCGTCGGTCGGCCTGGTGAGCGGCTCTTCCTCGGACGGAAGCACCTCCTGGGCCTGCTCGACGGCGTCGGCTTCGGGCACTTGCTCCATGCCCTCATCCTTCCCCGGCAGACTCGGTCGATGCACTTGGGTGCGGCGGCGGCCACCTTCATCGTCATTTTCCCGGCCGAGCTGCCCGACAAGACGCTCATTGCCACCCTGATCATGGGGACCCGGTACCGCCCGCTGGCGGTGTGGTCGGGGGCGGCGGCGGCCTTCGCCGTGCACGTGGCCGTGGCCGCAACCGTGGGCGGCGTGTTCGCGCTGCTGCCGAAGCGGCTGGTGCAGGGCGTGGTGGCGGGCGTGCTCGCCGTCGGCGCCGGGATCCTGTTGTTCCGGGCCGAGAAGGAGGACGAGAAAGCGGGGGAGGAGCTGGCCGCCAAGGGCCCGCCCTCCAACCGGCGGGTGGCCGCCAGCGCCTTCGCCCTGATCTTCGCGGCGGAGTGGGGCGACATCAGCCAGGTCCTCACCGCCAACCTGGCCGCCCGCTACCACGACCCGCTCAGCGTGGCCCTCGGGTCGGTGACCGCCCTGTGGCTGGCGGCGGGGGTGGCGGTGCTGGCGGGCCGCAGCCTCGTCAAGCGGGTACCGCTCGAGATGGTACGCAGGGTGGCGGGGGCGGTGCTGCTCGTGTTCGCCGTGCTCTCCGCCGTCGAAGCGATCCGCGGATAGGGGCGTTTTCCCCCAATTTCCACAGCATTTCCTTCTTGTGGTCCACAAGCTCGCCGCGGGAGGTTCATGTGGGCGGCGGTAGGCCTCCGGAGAAACCGGGAGGATCGCATGGTGGTCGACTCGACAGCGCTGGCACAGGAGCTGCGGCGACGCCGCACCGGCCGGCCCGCTCTGCTGGCCTCGCTCGTGCGCACCGAGCAGGAGACGTGGCTCCCCGGCGACCTCCACCAGGTGCCGACCGGTCTGCTGGTACTTGCTGCCATGTCGATGGCCCGGGCCGCCACGGGCCTGTCCGGGGCCTGATCTCACACCGGGATCCCGCCTCGGGCAGGGGATCCACCGGCGGGGGGAGAAGGAACAAGCCCGTGACCGAGTTTGCCTCGGCCCCGCGCCGCCCCCTACCTTGTCGGGCCATCGTGACGGACCAAAAGCTTTTGTTCCGCCGCGCCCGCCAGCTCACCGCCCTCGTGGCGGTGGCGCTGGTCACCACCCTGCTGACCACCGCAGGGGCGGGCGCCGACCCGATCGCCGACAAGCGGGCTGAAGCGGCGCGCCTGGCGTCACAGCTCGACGCCCAGAACAACAGGCTCAGCGTGCTGGCCGAGCGAGTCGACGCCGCCCGCCTCAAGGCCGACGAGCTGAATGCGTCGACGGCCAAGGCCGAGGCGAAGCTGGCGGCGGCCACGGCCCAGTCGGATGCGGCCAAGGGCCGCCTCAAGGACATGGCCGTCGACGCCTACGTGCGGGGCGGCACCGCCCCCGCCGCGAGCCTCACCGGCCCCGACAACCCCGCCATCCGCCAGGGCTACCTCGACCAGCTGGTGAGCGGGCAGAACGACGCCCTCGACGCCATGCGGGAGGCCCAGCTCAGCCTCAAGGAGCAGCGGGCCACCCTGCAGGCCGCCCGCAGCCAGGCCAACGCCGCCCTGGCGTCGGTGGCCAAGGACGAGCGGGCCGCCGCCGCGGCCGAGGCGCAGGTGCGGGCGTCGCTCAACAAGGCCAAGGGCGAGCTCGGCACCCTGGTGGCCGCCGAGCAGGCCCGCCGCGACGCCGCTGACCGCGCCCGTTCCCAGGCCGCCCTGCGCGCCAGCCGTTCCCGGCCCGCCAACTTCGGCCCCGCCCCGCCGGTCGGCCACGGCGCGGCGGCGGCCGTGCAGGCGGCCATGGCGCAGCTGGGCAAGCCCTACCAGTGGGGCGGCTCCGGCCCCAACAGCTTCGACTGCTCCGGCCTCACCATGTGGGCGTGGCGGGCCGGCGGCGTGGGCCTGTCGCACTCGGCTGCCGCGCAGTACGGCGAGACGACCCACATCTCCCTGGCCGACATCCAGCCCGGCGACCTTCTCTTCTACGGCAGCCCCATTTCCCACGTCGGCATCTACGTCGGCGGGGGACAGATGATCAACGCGCCTCACACCGGCGACGTCGTGCGCTACGCGCCGATCAACCACGGCGGCATGCCCGTGGGCATCGGCCGCCCCGGCTGATCCCGCCCACGTAGCCGCTTTCATCTGCGGGGCGGCCGCATTCAGATCGTTCTCATGGCGCGGTCGTACCGTCCGCGCCGTCATGCCGTTCGATCTGATGAAGACGTCGTTGATCGGGCTGCCGTTCTTGTTCGGACTCGTGGGGGCTACGGTCGGCGTAGCCGTGCTCGCGTGTTGGCCGGGGCGGCGGCGCTGGCGCCGCGCCCTGTTGGCAGCGGGGGCGGTGGTCCTCGGCCTCGCGTCCACCGCCGCGTGGATCAACGCGTACTTCGCCTACATGCCGTCGGTCGGCGCCGTGCTCGGTCAGCGGGCGCGCGACCAGGTGAGCCCGACGGCGCTGCGCAAGCGGATGCAACTCATCGCTATCGCCACGGCTTCGCACCCCGTGGCGGCCGCGGCGGCGCCGGTGGTGAAGGTCTCGCATCCGGCACCGCCGCATGTCGCGCCCGCCCGGGTACGCGGCGTCGTCGAGCGGGTGACGATCCCCGGCACGGTCTCGGGCTTCCGCGCTCGCGCCGCGCAGGTGTACCTGCCGCCTGCGTGGTTCGCCCACCCGCGGCCGCGGTTGCCCGTGATCGAGCTGCTGCACGGCACCCCGGGCGCGCCGGAGGACTGGACCCGAGCCGGCCTGGCCGACGTCACCGCCGACCGGTGGGCCGCCGCGCACGCGGGCGTCGCCCCCGTCATCGTCATGCCCGACCCCAACGGCAGCTTCACCGGTGACAGCGAGTGCGTCGATCGACCGCAGGCCCGGGCCGACACCTACCTCAGCGTCGACGTGCCGGCGTGGACGATCGCCAACCTGTCCACGGCGACCGACCGCAGCCGATGGTCAATCGTCGGCAGCTCGGAAGGCGGCTACTGCGCCCTCGAGCTCGCCCTGCGGCATCCGACCCGCTGGGCGACCTTCGCCGACTTCTCCGGTCTCGACCGCCCCACCTGGCCCGGCGGCGCCCTGCGCCAGTTCGGCGGATCGTGGGCCGCCTACGACAGCTACCTCCCGGCCGCCCAACTCACCCACCGCCCCGCGCTCCCACTCGCCGGCTGGTTCCTCGCCGGCACCGCCGACGGCGACGTCACCCGTTCCGTGCGCTCCATGGCCGCGGC
>JAFATL010000329.1 GCA_019243975.1 Actinomycetota bacterium
CTCGCCACTCAGCATCAACGTCTCGTTCTCGCCGCAGGATCCACATCCGGGCGACACGGTCACCTTCACCGTCCACGTCGTGGATCCGGACGCGTCCCCGATCATCGCCGGCGACCAGACGTGCAACCCGCCCGGCTTCGGCGACGCGGGCACGGCCCGCTGCACACCCAGCTGCGCGCCTCCCGGCTACGGGCCGTGGACTCCGCCGGCGCGCCAGCGGGGCGAGCGCACCATCACCTACACGCACGCGTACGACAGCGCCGGCACCTATACCGCCCATTTCTGGTTCGCGTCGTATCAGACCCCGTGCCCCAAGAGCCCATACGCCAGCGCGGCCGACAGCTCGATCAACGTCACCGTCAGCGCGGTGCCGCCCAGCCCGTAGACCGCCGAAAAAACTCAGCGCCGGGTACAACGGGGGCGCCACCCCATGCGTTGAGTAGGCGTGACGCTCGTCCGGGGGGACTTCGAAGCGGCGTTCGACCGCCTGTACCCGCGGGCGGAGGCGCTCGCTCGGCGCATTGTCGGGGAGTGGGCCGACGCGGAAGACGTCGCCGCCGAGGCGCTGGCGCGTACCTACGCCCGCTGGTCCAAGGTGCGCGAACTGCCTCATCTCGACGCGTGGGTGCTTCGGGTCACCGGCAACCTTGCGATCGACGTGATGCGTCGCCGCACCCGGCGCCAGCCCGCGCCCGCCGACACCGCCGATGCACCGGACACGACGCTGCTTCGACTCGCGCTGGCAGTTGCGCTGCAGTCGCTGCCACGCCGCCAGCGGGAGGTGATCGTGCTGCGGTATCTCACCGATCTCTCGGAGGACGACGTCGCACTCGCTCTGGGCATATCGCCCGCGACCGTGCGCACCCACGTCCACCGGGCCTTCGTGCAACTGCGCGGCCGCATGGGCCCCGACTTCGAGGAGGCCGACCTTGCCCTCGCCTGACCGCGTGCCTCGTACGCGTGACGACCTGCTGGCCGACGTGACCCGCCGAGGAGACCACCTGCGCCTGCGCCGACGCTCGCTGATCGCCGTCAGCGTGACGGCGGTCGCCGCCGTGCTGGTCGGCATTCCGGTCCTGGTGCGCGACACAGGCGCCCGCCGCGTGATCGCCGCTGCATCCTCTACGACCGTGTCCCCAGCGCCGGTCGACGACACGACGACAACGCCCACCGACGCCCCGTCGACCACCGTTGCCGCGTCCGCTACGACGACCCCGACCACCCGGCCCCGCCCGACGACGACGACATTGGCGTGCCGCAACAGCGCGAACCCGGCATGTGGCCCGTTCCGATGGGACCCGAACCCGGGCGACAACGCCGGTCTCGAGGTGCAGATCTCGATCAGCCCGATCCAGCCACGGGCCGGGCAACCAGTGACCTTCACCATTACGGCAGTCGATCCGGACGCGGCGCCGGTCGTGGCCGGTGACGAAGGCCCGGGAGCCTGCAACCCGCCGGGCTACGGAGACGACCCGGTCGGTCGATGCATCGCGGGCTGTCTCGCGCCGGAGATGTACGGACCGTGGACGCCGCCTCCCCGCCAGCGGGGCGAACGCAAGGTCATGTACTCACACACCTACGCCAGGGCAGGTGACTACAACGCGATGTTCTACTTCCGCTCAGGCAACGGGCCGTGTGGATATGACCCTTATTCCAACGACGGCGATACGCCGATCACCGTGCACGTGAGCGCGTGACTCAGGTCTGTTCGGGGCGGAGCGTGGGGAAGAGGATGACGTCGCGGATGTTCGGGGCGTTGCTCAGCAGCATGGCCAGGCGGTCGATGCCGATGCCGAGGCCGCCGGTGGGCGGTAGGCCGTACTCGAGGGCGCGCACGTAGTCGTCGTCGAGCACCATCGCCTCTTCGTCGCCGGCGGCGCGCACGCGTGCCTGGTCTTCGAAGCGGGCGCGTTGCTCGTCGGGGTCGACCAGCTCGGTGAAGGCGTTGCCGATCTCGCGGCCGGCGATGATCGGCTCGAAGCGCTCGACCATGCCCTCCAGCTCGCGGTGGTCGCGCGCCAGCGGCGACACCTCCTTGGGGTAGTCGGTGACGAACACCGGCCCCCACAGCTCGGTCTCCACGTTCTTCTCGTAGATCTCGAGGATGAGCTTGCCCTGGCCCCACGAGTCGTCGATCTTCTCGACGCCGTGCTCGGCGGCCAGGCGGCGCAGGTCCTCGATCGGCGTGCGCAGGTCGACGCGCAAGCCGGTGTACTCCTCGATGAGGTCGAGCATGGTGGCGCGCCGCCACGG
>JAFATL010000521.1 GCA_019243975.1 Actinomycetota bacterium
CGGTCAAGGTTAGCATCGCCCCCGATGGCCACGCTCGAGCGCCTAGGGCCCGACGACCTGAAAGCCGTGGTCACGACGTACCGCGACGCGCTCCGCGCCCATCAGGCGCCGATCAACCGCCTCAACGTCTACCCCGTTCCCGACGGCGATACAGGCACGAACATGGCCCTCACGCTCGAATCGGTCGTGGCCGGCCTCGACGGCACGTCGGGGATGCCCGACGTGTGCCAGGCCATCAGCCGGGGCTCCCTCATGGGCGCCCGGGGCAACTCGGGCGTGATCCTCTCCCAGATCCTGCGGGGCATCGCCGACGGGTGCCGTGAGCACGCCGACGTGGGTGCGCCCGAACTGGCCAAGGCGCTCTCCTCGGCCAGCGACGCCGCCTATGCAGCGGTGATGCGCCCGGTCGAGGGCACCATCCTCACCGTTGTGAAGGCCGCCGCTGGTGGCGCGGCCACCTCCGAGGGTTCGCTGTGCGGCATGTTCGACGCGGCCAAGGCGGCGGGCGCCACCGCCCTGGCCAACACGCCCGAGCAGCTGCCGGTGTTGAAGCAGGCGGGTGTGGTCGACGCCGGCGGGGCGGGGTTCCAACTGCTCCTCGATGCCTTCTTGCACGTGGTCGACGGCCGGCCCCTGCCTGAGCCGGAAGACGTCGAGAGCGCGCCGGCCATCGAGTACACGCCCGAGATCGACGCCGCTCACGACAGCGTGAGCGACCTGCGCTACGAGGTCATGTACTTCCTCGAGGCGCCCGACGAGACGGTGCCGCATTTCAAGAACGTGTGGGCCGGCATCGGCGACTCGATCGTGGTCGTCGGCGGCGACGGCTTGTGGAACTGCCACATCCACACCGACGACATCGGCGCGGCGGTCGAGGCGGCGCTCGACGCGGGCCGTCCCCGCAACATCCGCGTCACCGACCTGCTCGAACAGGTCGAGGAGGAACGATGGGTGCGCGAGGCGGCGGTGCCGGAGGACGAGCCCGACCTCGAGCCCGTGCCCACAGCGGTCGTGGCGGTGGCCACAGGGGAGGGCATCCGCCGCATCTTCCGGTCGCTCGGCGTGCAGCAGATCGTGTCGGGTGGGCAGTCGATGAACCCGTCGACCGAGCAGCTGCTGACAGCGGTGCAGGCGGCGCCGGCCGACGAGGTCGTGATCCTGCCCAACAACAAGAACATCATCCCGGTGGCCGAGCAGGTCGACACGCTCACCGACAAGACCGTGCGCGTGGTCAAGACGCGGGGGATCGCCCAGGGCTTCGCGGCGCTGCTCGAGTACGACCCCGAGTCCACTGGCGACGAGAACGCCAAGGCCATGGAGGCGGCGGCCGGCCGGGTGGTCGCAGGGGAGGTCACCCGTGCGGTGCGGGCGTCGACGTGCGACCTGGGCCCCATCGCCGAGGGCGACTACCTCGGCATCACCGACGACGGCATTCGGGCCATCGCACCGGGCCTGGCCGACGCCGTCACCGGGCTGCTCGACGTGCTCGTCACCGACGACCACGAGATCGTGACGCTCATCGAGGGGGAGGGCGCCACCGCCGCCGACACCCGCCGCGTCACCGAGTGGGTGCACGACAACCGCCCCGACGCCAGCGTCGAGGTGCACCACGGCGGCCAGCCGCTGTATCCGTACCTCGTCTCGATCGAGTAAGGAAACTAAGCGGGATGGCCCGCAAGCTGCGCCAGCTGGAGGCACTCGACGTCGACGTCCTCACCGGCGTCGGTCCCAAGAAGCGCGAGTCGCTGTCGGAGATGGAGATCGAGACGGTGCTCGACCTCCTGACCCATTACCCGCGCCGCTACATCGACCGCACCCAGCAGACCGAGATCCGCGACCTGCAGGCCGGCGTCGAGGGCATGGTGCTGGCCCGGGTGAAGCGCACGCAGGGGCGCCGCACCCGCCAGGGCCGGTCGCTCGTCGAGGTCGACATCTTCGACGGCAGCGGTTACCTCAAGTGCACCTTCTTCAACCAGCCGTGGCGGGCCAAGCAGCTGAAGGAGGGCGTCGAGGGGATCTTCTTCGGCAAGGTCGACATGTACAAAGGCCGCAAGCAGATGACCAACCCCGGCGTCGACCTGGTCGGCGACCGCACCGGCCGCATCATCCCGGTGTACCCGCAGTCGCAGAAGGCCGACCTGATGACGTGGGAGCTGTCGAAGTTCGTCGAGGAGGCGCTCGACCGGGCCGGCGAGATGGTCGACCCGCTGCCCGAGCAGTTCCGCGACGAGCTCGACCTGGTCGACCGCACGTGGGCGTTTCGCTCGATCCACGGCCCCGAGACCCTCAACGCGGCCCAGGCGGCGCGCAAGCGCTTGGCTTTCGACGAGCTGCTGCGGCTGCAGACCACGTTGGTGATGCGCAAGCGCGCCGTCGAGCGCGAGTCGCGCGGCATCAACCACGTCATCGACGGTCCGTTGGTGCCGGCGTTCCACGCGTCGCTGCCGTTCCCGCTTACGGGCGCGCAGCAGCGCGCCATCGCCGAGATCGACAAGGACCTGGCCGGCCCACACCCGATGCACCGCCTGCTGCAGGGCGACGTCGGCGCGGGAAAGACGGTGGTGGCGGTCAGCGCGCTGCTGGTCGCTGTGCAGGGCGGCTTCCAGGGCGCGTTCATGGCCCCGACAGAAGTGCTGGCCGAGCAGCACTTCCTCGGCATGCGCCAGCTGTTGGGCGGCGTGATGATCACCGACGACAACACGTTGTTCGCCGAGCGCCCGGTGCGCGTCGAGTTGCTCACCAACCGCACCGGCGCCGCCGACCGAACCCGTATCCACGCCGGCCTCCTCGACGGCTCGGTCGACATGCTCGTCGGTACCCACGCGCTCCTCACCGAGGCGGTCGAGTTCCGCGCCTTGGGCGTCGTCGTGATCGACGAGCAGCACCGCTTCGGCGTCGAGCAGCGGGCTGCGTTGCGCGGGAAGGGTGACGATCCCGACGTGCTGGTGATGACGGCCACCCCGATCCCGCGCACGGCGGCCATGCACGTCTACGGCGACCTCGACATGACCGTGCTCGACGAGCTGCCGCCGGGGCGCACGCCCGTCACCACCCGCTGGCCCCGGGGACCGCTGGAGGAGAGCGAGGCGTGGAGCACGGTGCGCACCGAGGTGGAAGCCGGCCACCAGGCCTACGTGGTGTGCCCGCTCATCGAGGAGTCGGAGAAGATCCAGGCCCGCTCGGCCACCGACGAGTTCGACCGCCTGCGGGCCGAGGTCTACCCCGACCTGCGCCTGGCCCTGCTGCACGGCCAGATGGCGGCCAAAGACAAGGAAGCGGTGATGACGGCGTTCCGGGCCGGCGAGATCGACGTACTCGTCGCCACCACGGTCATCGAGGTGGGCGTCGACGTGCCCAACGCGACCGTGATGGTCGTGGAGGACGCCGACCGCTTCGGCATCGCCCAGCTCCACCAGCTGCGCGGCCGCGTGGGCCGGGGCGCCGCCCACTCCTACTGCTTCCTCATCGGTGAGGGCTCCACGCCCGAGGGCCAGGCCCGCCTCGAAGCGATGGAGCGCACCACCGACGGCTTCGAGCTGGCCGAGGTCGACCTCGAGCTGCGGGGCGAGGGCACGATCCTCGGCACCCGTCAGAAGGGCAGGAGCGACCTCAAGCTCGCATCACTGCGCCGCGACAAAGACCTCGTCATGGAAGCGCGCCGCGTCGCCTTCGCCATCGTCGACAGCGATCAGACCCTCGACAAGCATCCCGACCTGGCCGACGAGGTCCAACTTCTCATCGACGAGGAGGAAGCGGAGTTCTTGTTCAAGAGCTGAACGCGTCGCGCAGGGTGCGCGTGGCTTCGTCCATGGCCTTGGCCGACGCGTCGAACAGGGAGCGAAGGCCGAAGAAGCCGTGGATCATGCCGTCGTAGCGCGACTGCACCACGGGCACACCGGCGGCGCGCAGGCGGTCGGCGTA
>JAFATL010000632.1 GCA_019243975.1 Actinomycetota bacterium
ATCGTGATGTAGACGTCCCACTGGTGCAGCCAGGCGTCCACCTGCGCCTTGTTCTGCGGCTGCACGGGAACCGTGCGCACCTCGGCGACGAAGGCGGTGAGCTTGGTGCTCACGTCGTCGACCTTGTCGGCCAGCGCGTTGAGCGCCTTCTTGCTGGTCTGGTCGGGCGGGTTCGTGTCGCGCACGGCGCGCAGCTTGGGCAACGTGCGGGCGCAGATGGCGTCGGCGCCCCGCTCGAACGTCGGGTCGGTCATCGTTCGCCCGGGTCGCTTGGTCGTGTAGTACGCGGTGGCGCCGTAGAGGATGGCCGCGCCCGCCAGCAGCGAGACGAGCAGGATCAACCGGCCCCGCTTGTTGCCGAAGATGCCGGGCAAATGAGCGGCGGCGGGACCGGGCGGCTGGGCAGGGGGCGGGGACGTTCGAACCACGCTGCGACGCTAAACCACCCGGCCGGCATGGCGACAACGAGAGGTGGAAGGCTGACGCCATGACCGAGATGTGGACCGTGGGGGTGGGGCTGCCCGGGATGGCGGCCAAGTTCGCGGTGGCTGCCGAGGAGGGTGGCTGGGACGGCATCGCCATCGTGGACTCGCAGAATCTCTCGGGCGACGTCTACGTGGCGCTGGCCATGGCGGCGCGCGAGACGTCGAAGCTCAAGGTGGCGCCGGGCGTGACCAACCCGTACACGCGCCACCCGGCCGTGACCGCGGGCGCCATCGCAAGCGTGCACGGCGAGTCGGGCGGCCGGGCCGTGATGGGGATCGGGCGGGGCGACTCAGCGCTGGCCCACATCGGCCTGTCGCCTGCATCGGTGACGTTCTTCGAGAACTACGTGGCGCGTGTGCAGGGCTACCTACGGGGCGACGAGGTGCCGTTCCAGGACGAGGCCGAAGGCGCCGCCGAGGCCGTCGACGCGCTCGGGCTGTCCGACGCGCCACGTGCGTCGCGCCTGTCGTGGCTCAACCCCAAGCTGCCCAAGGTGCCGATGCAGATCGTGGCCACCGGCCCCAAGGTGATCGGCGTGGCCGCCCGTCACGGCGACGGCATGAACGCGGCGGTGGGCGCCGACCCCGAACGGGTGGCGTGGGCCCTCGACATCGCCCGCAAGGCGCGTGCCGACGCCGGCCTCCAGCCCGACGGCATCTCCTTCGGCGCGTTCGTCAACGTCGTGTGCGATCCCGACGTCGACGCGGCGCGCCAGATGATCCGCGGCGGTCTGTCGACGTTCGCCCGCTTCTCCGTCATGCACGGCACGCCGACGGGGCCCGTGTCCGAGGAGCAGCGTGACGTGCTCACGTCCGTCCACGGTGCCTACGACATGACCCGTCACACCATGACCGGCAGTGCCCAGTCGCAGCTCCTCACCGACTCGTTCGTCGACCGCTTCGGGGTCACCGGCGACGCCAACCACTGCATCGACCGGTTGAAGCAGCTCACCGCTCTGGGTCTGGAGCGCCTGGTCATCGTGGGCCCCTCCATCGGGAGCGACCCCGACAAAGCCCGGGCCGCTCGCGACCGGTTCCAAGCAGAGGTGCTCCCCGCGTTGCAGAATTAGCCCGGGGCGATGACCGAGACTCCGGCGGACGACGAGCGACGCAGCGAGGTTGCGGACGAACGCGACCGGATCGCCGACGAGCGCGACCGGGTGGGCGCCGGCCGGGCCGAGCAGTCCGAGTCACGGGAGGCTGTGGCCGACGCCATCGAGGCCGCACTCCGGGCCGTGGCCGGGACGGGCCTGGCGCCGGCCGTACTCGACGACCTGTCCGCCAACGCCGCCGATCGTGGCCACAACGCAGCCGCCCAGGCCGCCCGTCGGGGCCAGGCCGCCGCCGGGCCGCCGGGGGGCCGCCCCGGGATGGACCCCGACCGGCGTGACTTCCTCGCCGACGACCGGGAGGACCAAGCCGACCGGCTCGAGTCATTGCAGGACCAAGGGGAGCGCCTGGCTGACCAGCGCGAAGCCCAGCTCCGGTCGCTCGCCGCCGAGGTCGGTCTCGATGCCGCCGCCCGGGCCAGCGGCGAGCCGATTGCCTGGCCCAGCTCGTCTGATCCGGTCGTGCGAGCCAGGGACATGGCCGAACGGACGGAGGCCGGCGCGGCGCGCCGGGCCGCCACCCGAGCACGCGACGCTGCGCATCGGTCGCTCTTGGCCGAACAGCTGGTGGGCATTGCCCAGGCCCTGGTGCGGTCCCGCAGCGTCGACGCCGTGCTGGCGGACGTGGTCCAGGCCGCCCATCAGGTTGTCGCCGGCTGCGATTCCGCGAGTTTCACCGCCGTTCGCGACGGGGTGCTCGTGACCATCGGTGCCACCGACGAAACGGCCCGGTTGATCGACGAGCTCCAGTACCGCGCCGGAGAGGGGCCCGCCATAGAGGCGGTCGCGACGATGGCCATCGTGCAGACCAAGGACCTGGCCACTGAGTCGCGGTGGCCCGGGTTCCGTCGGAACCTCGAAGCGACACCGGTGTGCGGCCTGTTCTCGGTCGGCGTGGCCAACGAGCTCCGGGGTACGACGCTCGGGTGCTTGAACCTGTACACCCACCGGCCGGGGGGTTTTCAGGCCGAGGACGAAGAGGCAGCCATGCTGTTGGCTGCGCACCTCGGGGCGGTGTTGGCGCTGGCGGCCCGGGCCGACGATGCGGACGCCCGGGTGGGCCAGCTGAGTGAGGCCCTCGACAGCCGGGACGTGATCGGCCAGGCCAAGGGCATCTTGATGGAGCGGAAGCGCCTCACGGCCGACCAGGCCTTCGACGTCCTGGTCCGGGCCTCGCAGGCGCTCAACCGCAAGCTGCGAGACGTGGCCGACGACTTCACCAGCACCGGCGCGCTCGACTCCCGGGACTGACTCGAGGCGCCCGCAGGTTATGCGGGTTTGGACATCACCCTCCCGGGGTAGTAGCCACTGGCTGGGGGGCTGCTCGACACCACGGGCACAACGGGCAATGACGTTTGTCTGGAGAGTCCATGGAGCAGCACCAGTTGTGTCAGGGTCCCGCAGGCCGCGGGGCCCGTTTCAGCGCGTCTGCGGGCGCGATCGCGGCATCACGGGCGAACTGTGATGCCGCCGCATGACAATCGTCGAGTTCGACATCCAACTCGCTGAGGCCGATCGCGCCGGCTTGACCTTCAAGGTGGCGGGCGAGATCGACGTTGCAACCTCGAACCGGTTGCGCACGGAGATCCTCCGCGTGCTGCTCGAAGCGGGTCCGTCCGCGACGGTGACCCTCGACGTGGCCGACGTGACGTTCATCGACTCGACCGGTCTGAGTGTGCTGATCAGTGCCACCAAACGGTTGCGGGCGGCGGGCGGGGATCTCGTGCTGCGCTCGCCGGGACTTCGGATGCAGAAGGTGATCCAGCTGACCCAGCTGGAGGACTTCTTCAGCCTCGACTTCGGCCGCTAGTCCCGGTTGGCCTGGTTGTCGAGCCAGGTCCCCACCACGACCGACATGAACTCGGGTTGCGGTCTGAACCCGAGGGAGCGGTAGAGCGGCTGCGCGTCGTCGGTTTGC
>JAFATL010000660.1 GCA_019243975.1 Actinomycetota bacterium
GTCGTCGGCAAGCGGCTCGACCGGCCCGGTCTCGACGGCGTGCTGGCGGGACGGCCCGGCATGCTGCCGGTGTCCGACCGCAGCCTGACCACCCCTCTGCTGACCATCGCCTTCGCCCGACCGCTCCGGGCCTCGACCACGGGCCCGGTGGTCGGCGCGGTGTTGCAGGAGTCCGACGTCGCGCCTGACTCGCAGTTCACCAAGCTCATCGTCGGGTTCCGCCGGGCCCAGACCGACGAATACTCGTTCCTCGATCCCAACGGCGTCGTGGTGAGCTCGACCAATCCGGCGACCGTCGGCAAGAAGGCCGACGCCGTGCTCCTCGACCGCACGTTCGGCTTCCACCGCCACGGCAAGGTGGTGACGGCGACGGCGTCGATCCCCAGCGTCAAGTGGCGCACCACGTTCCGCCAGACGACCGACGAGTTCGAGGGCGACGTCACGGGGCCGCTGCGGTCGGCGCTCCTCCTGCTGATCGCGGTGGGCCTGTTCGGCTCTGCCCTCACCCTGTTCGTCCTGCTGTCGAGGCTGCGGGCGTCGCGGCGCGAGCAGCAGCGGCTGGCCGACATCAACGACGCACGCGAGGAGTTCATCAGCATCGTGTCGCACGAGCTGCGCACGCCGGCCACCGGTCAGCTCGGCTTCCTGCAGACGCTGCTCGACCACTGGGACGTGATGAACGACGGCGAGCGCCGCCACACGGTGGCGCAGGCGTATGCCAACGCCCGGCGGCTTCATGCCTTGAGTCGCGACGTCCTCGACACCGCCAGCATCGAGTCGGGCGAGCTGCCGTACACGTTCCAGGTCGTGGAGCTGGCACCCGCCGTGCAGAGTGCGGTCGACGCCACGTCCACGTCCGACCACGAGCTCGTGCTCACGGCCGAGGTGGGCGACGACGTCGCCGTGCGCGCCGATCCCGAGCGCATCCAGCAGGTGCTGGCCAACGTGTTCGACAACGCCATCAAGAACTCGCCGGTTGGCAGCCAGATCGACATCCGGGTGGCGCGCGTCGGCAACGACGCGCTGGTCGAGGTGAGCGACCGGGGGCTCGGATTGACCGAGGACGAGCTCGAGCGGTCGTTCGAGAAGTTCAGCCGCGGCCGTCACGCCACCGTCACCGGCACGGGGCTCGGGCTCTACATCTGCCGCAAGATCATCAACGCCCACGGCGGCCGCATCTGGGCGGCCCGGCGGGAGGGCGGTGGCGCGGTGGTGTCGTTCAGCCTGCCGCTCGTGTCTTCCGCGACACCGCCGCCGGCTGATGGTCCTGGCGTCGGCAGCGAGGCCACGCCCTTGAGCGGCTCGTCTGCGGTCTGATGGCGCTGCGCCTCGTCCTCGTCGACAACGACGAGGCGGTGCTGGACCTGCTGCAGCTCGACATGCGGCTCGAGGGTCACGACATCGTGGCCACCGCCCTGAACGGCGCCGACGGTCTGGCCGCGTGCGAGGAGCATGCTCCCGACACGCTGATCGTCGACCTCCGGCTGGGGCCTGGCATCAACGGCTTGGAGGTGGCCCGGCGCGTGCGCCGGCCCGGCCTGCGCGTCGTGCTCTACACCAACTACGTGACACCCAACGTCGTCAACGAGGCCAACGCCGCGGGTGCCACGGTCATCGAGAAGGGCAACCTGTACGGCCTGCGCCAGGCCGTGGTCGGCTGACCTGTCCGTCTCGGTCCTATCGGAAGTCGCGTGACTTCACCGCCATGCGCAGCGGCAGCTGTTCGATCTTCTCGGCGACGACGTTGATGACGCCTTCGACCTTCTCGACCCGGCCCCGGATGACCAGTGCGCCGGCCGAGCGGGCGACGCGCCGGTAGCGAGCCCACACCCCCTTCGAGCACACGACGTTGATGAGGCCGGTCTCGTCCTCCAGGTTGAGGAACGTGGTGCCCTGGGCGGTGGCGGGCCGCTGCCGGTGGGTGACGATGCCGCCGACCGTCACCCGGCGGCCGTGGGGGACGTCGGCCAACGAGGCCCACGTGACCGCGCCCCGCTCCTCGAGCCACGGGCGCATGAACTCCATCGGCGAGCGATCGGGCGTGATGCCGGTGGCCCACAGGTCGGCGACCGTCTGCTCCACCTCCGCCATCGGCGGCAGGTCGGGCGAGTGCTCGCCGGTGACGATGCCTTGCAGCCGCCCGGGCCGCGACTGCGCCACCGCCCCCGCGCTCCACAGCGCTTCGCGCCGCTCCAGGCCGAAGCACCCGAACGCACCCGCCGTCGCCAGCGCCTCCACCTGGTCGGTGGAGAGGTTGTTGGCCCGCACCACATGCTCCATGTCGCGGTAGGGCCGTCCCGCGGCGATCTTCTCGGCCAGCTCCTTGCCGATCTTGCGCACGTACTCGAGCCCCAACCGCACC
>JAFATL010000735.1 GCA_019243975.1 Actinomycetota bacterium
GGGCTTCACGATCCACAAGAGCCGCTTCTTCCTCGGCGACTTCATCAACCAGGTCATCACCTTCCTGTCGATCGCAGCGGCGGTGTTCCTCTTCGTGGTGAAGCCGGTCAACGTGCTCATGGCCCGGTACGCCAAGCAGCCCGATCCCGAGGCACCCAAAAAGGACTGCCCGGACTGCCTGACGAGCATCCCGGCCGCCGCCCGGCGCTGCTTCGCCTGCACCGCCCCCCAAGCCGCCTAGATCCCGGAAGAAGGACGGGCGCCGCCCGGCGCCGAATGGGTACCGGACATGCGCCGGTCCCTTCTGCTCGTCGTCGCCCTGGCCGTCGTTGCCGTCGCCGTCCCGGCGGCCCGGGCCGCACAACCGGCTGGACCGGTCGGGGCCATCGACAATCTCACCGCCAACACCGTGGGCCGCACGGTCGAGCTGCGGTGGTCGGCCGTGCGGTTCCCGGGCGGCGCGACCGACGCAGCCGTGGTCGTGGAGCGCGACGGGCGGCCCGCGGGACGAGTAGCGCCGGCCGGTCCGTTCGTCGACACCAACGTGCTGCCGGGCGAGCGTCATCGGTATGCAGTGCACGCCGAAGCGACCACGGGGAAGCGACAGCAGTCGTGGCCGGCGGCCTCGGCGTCGGTGCAGCTGCCCGCCTACGCCATCGGCGCGGCCACCGCCGACATCACGCCCACCGGGCTCACCAACCTGGGCGGCTTCGGGTTGGGCGACGGGCGACTCTTCCCCGACGCGGTCGTCGGTCGCGGGGGCCAGGCCAAGCCCGCGGGTGAGCACATCCGGGCCCGCGCCATGGTGATCGACGACGGCCGGGCGGCAGTCGCCATCGCGGTCATC
The DNA here is from genome assembly GCA_019243975.1 of Actinomycetota bacterium. GTDB lineage: Bacteria > Actinomycetota > Acidimicrobiia > Acidimicrobiales > JAFATL01 > JAFATL01. Next base: position 848 of record JAFATL010000735.1, read on the forward strand.
GAGACGCAAGGCATGTTCGCCGCCTACGAGGACGGCCCGTGGGGCCTGCTCGACATGGGCAAGCGCGTCGCCAAGGACATCCCCGCCCTACCCGCGGACCACATCATCATCGCCACCGACCACACGCATTCCGGGCCCGACACCATCGGGGCGTGGGGCGGCGTGCCCGACAGCTACATGAAGTTCATCGCCGATCAGATGGTGGGCGCCATCGAGCAGGCCTTCAACACGCGCCAGCTGGCGAACCTGTGGGAGGGCGACAGCGACGCGTCCGACCTCATCTACAACCAAGCGTGCACGGAGGCGCTCAACCAGTCGCCCACGCCCGACTACCCCGGACCCAGCGTGTGCGCCACGCCGGGCAAGGACGGGATCGTGCGTGCCCTGCAGGCGCGCACGCCGAGCGGGACGCCCGTGGTCACGTACATGGCGTACGCGGCGCACGCCACCGCGGGCGGCGGCAACGGCATCCACGGCGACTGGCCCCAGTTCGTCTCCGATGCGATGGCCGCGGAGTACGGCGGCGTCGGCCTCGCCATGGAGGGCGCCAACGGCGGCACGCAACCGTGCCGGCCCACCTGCGCGTTCACCGAGCCCAGCAACCCCGGCACCAAGATCAAGGACCGCAAGCCCGCGATAGTCGCCAACTACATGGCCCACGTGCGCGACGCGCTGGCGCACGCGTCGATCGTCGAGGGGCCGGTGACGGGCGCCCAGGAGTTCATCCGCGAGCCGATCACCGGTCCGGCCGTGCTCGCCTTGTTCACCGCCGGCCAGTACGCGGGCGCCAAGCTGCTGCGCTCCCACGAGAGCCCCTGGGTCGTGGGCACCACCATCCGCACGGTGGTGTCGTCGGTACGCGTTGGGCGGGTGGTGTTCGCGGGCACGCCCGGCGAGGGGTTCTACGCCATCGGCGCGGGCGTGCGCCGGGCCGTCGGCGACCGCACCGAGGTCATCCAACTCGGGTTGGCCAACGATCAGCTCGGCTACCTGATCGCGCCGGTGGGCTACGTGCCCGTCATCGCCGCCGAGGTGGCGGTCAACGACAACATCATCTTCAACGTGTCGCCGACGATCGGCGACCACGTGATGTGCACGAGCATCGAGCTCACCAAACGGCTGGGCCTCGACGCGCAGACGCCCGCCCCCTGTGCGCCGTACAACGCGGCTGACGCCGCCGGCGACCCGCTCGGTGCGGTCCCGCTCGGCGGCGTCGTGGCCGGCTGATCACCCAGCGTCAGGCGATGTTGGGGCCCTGCAACCGGAAGCGCGTCCCCGTCGTGTCGGTGGCGGTGGCCAGACGGCCGTAGGGCGTGTCCTGGGCGGCGTCGACGACGGCACCACCCAGCTTCACGACATTCTCGAGCGTCTCGTCGACGTTGGCGCTGTTGAAGTACACGTCCCAGTGCGCTGACTCGCCGGCGGGCAGGAAGTTGGCCGCGTCCATCACGCCGGCCACCTGTTCCTCGCCCTCGTTGAACGTCGTGTAGCGGAACTCGTCGGTGTCACCGACCGAGTGGGGGTCGGCCTTGAACACCGTACGATAGAAGTCGACCGAGGTGGCGAAGTCGCGCGTGTGCAGCTCGAACCACGCCGGGGCGTTGGGCTCGTTCATGACGCCGAAGCCCTGGTGGGTGCCGGGCTCCCACACGCCGATGACGGCCCCGCCCGGGTCGGCCAGCACGGCCATGCGGCCGAGGTCCATCACGTCCATGGCCGGCACGTAGACGGTGGCGCCGTTGGCGGCGGCGTCGTCGACGGTGCGCTTGGCGTCGTCGGTGGCGAGATAAGTGAGCCACACGTTGGTGGCACCCTGCGAGCCGTCGTTGGCCATGCAGCCGGCGACCCGCACGCCGTCCTTGGCGAAGTTGATGTACCCGCCGTACTCCTCGCCGGCGGACTCGGACGTCCAGCCGAACAACTGCTCGTAGAACGCACGGCTCTTGTCGGTGTCGTTGCTCGACAGCTCGATCCAGCAGGGGGCACCAACGGGGGCGGTCTCACGGGTGGGCACGGCGGGCTCCTTCTCGCCCCGAGGGGCAGGTCATGGATGTCGGTTGCTGGTTCAGACGACCGAGTGAGCGCGAACTCATCGGTCGTCCGACGCGCCGCCTCTATGAGCGGGACTGCAGCTGGGCGACTCCTTCGCCCTTGAGATCCGCGATGGCGGCCTTCCGGCCGGTCATCGCCATCACGAGAGACGCGATGGGCCCGGCCACCTCCGGACCGTCGCCGGTCGACCAATCGGCGTCGGTCGCGCGCAACTGCAGGCCGGCGATGCGCTTCTTGGCGCCGATGATCAGGTTGGAACCCTTGAAGAAGTCGGCGACCTGCACGGCCGCGTCGGTCGGGAACTGGTGGTCGATGCCGAGCGGTCGGCGGATGTCGGACGAGTGCACGACGACCTCGCCCAGCCACGTGTCCTTCGGACCGGGCGGGCTCTTGCGCGAGTCGAGGATCGACTTGAAGTTGGCGAGCGTCTCCGCCGGCGAGGCACCCCGTTCGCGCGCGATGTCCTTGGCCTGCACCTTCTTCAGGCTGAAGCCGGACGAGATCAACTTGGGGAAGAAGGCGGCAGGAGAGATCTTTGCCGTCGAGGTCATGTGCGCGAGCACGTCGCGCACCGTCCACTCATCGCACAGCGACTGCGTGTCCCACTGCGCATCCGTCAGCGAGCTGAGGTCGTCGGCCAGCGCCTTGCGCTCCGCCGCGACCGTGGCCCACACATCGACCTTTGCCATGGTGCCCCCTCTCGACGAGGAGGCGATTCTGACACTCAGGCTGCAGTGAGTGCCGCGTCGGCGTCGGCGATGTCCTTGTGGAAGCGCTTGGCGACGTAGAGGGTTTCGCCGAGGGCGTCGGTCTTGTACCAGAGGCCCGACGCCGGGCCGATCCGCGTCGAGCGCGGCACCTCCCGGAGGATCTCGTTGATCGGGGTCGTGGAGAGGCGTCCCGACCGCCCGACGAGGATGCGCCGATCGGTCACCACCACGACCCGATAGGCGTTGCGGATGATGATGATCCAGTAGGAGATCAGGGCGAACCACTGACTCGTGGTCTGGGCCCCGAACACCGCCTGGATGGTCTCGCCGGGCTGCAGAAAGGGCGCAGCGTTTGCTCGCATCTTGTCCCGAATGGCCATGCCCGAACGGTAGGCCGTCAGGCGCGACTCATGACGAGCGGGCGACGTCCTTCCAGGGGATGTCGCGGTCGACGGCCGGCTCCTTGGGGAGGCC
>JAFATL010000759.1 GCA_019243975.1 Actinomycetota bacterium
TAGGCCGTCAAAATGAAGAAGCTCGTCGCCGTCGCCGTGTCCTGTATCGCCTTCGTCTCACTCGGGGCGTGCGGGGCCAGCAGTAAGAAGGCGTCGACCTCGAAGGAGACGACCTCGACGGTGGGCGCCTCGGCCAGCGCCAACGCCAACGTGGCGGCGGCGGACCTGCTCAAGTACTGCGACTACAGCAAGGCCGCCCAGGCGTTCAGCGTCAGCAACCCGGCCTCGCTGACCGACCCCGGCTCGCTCAAGACCCAGCTCACCAGCCTCAAGACCACCGCCGACGCCTACGTCAACGTGGCGCCGTCGGAGATCAAGGGCGACGTGCGGGTGTACATCGACGACTTCCTCAAGCCGGTCATCACCGCCTTCGAGAACGCCAACTACGACTTCACCAAGCTCAACGCCAGCGCGTTCACTTCGCTCAACAGCGCCCAGGTCCAGACCGCGCTGAAGAACATCGCCAACTACTACGCCGCCCACTGCAATAAGTAGGCGGCGCCGGGGGCGTACCTGTTAGTGGAGGTGGCGGTCGCGGCAGGCCTGGCGCTGGTCCCGCGCCAGCGCGCGGCCGTCCTGGCCGCCCAACCGATTGATGTCGTGGTTCAAGCCTCGGTCCACCCGGCGCAGACACCGGTTGAGCCCGTCGGCCGAGGCCGGCGCGGCCGTGATGCCGATCCCGAGTGTGGTCGTGAGTGCAATTGCCACTGACAGCTTGCGCAGCATGTTCAGCTCCCTCCTCGACTCTCTGCCAGGAGGATTCCCGACCCCAGAAGCGCTCAAACGGCTCGGCCGTCGTGTGGCGGGGTGCCCGCAGCCACCCCACGACACGTATGAGGTTTGTTCGGTCCCCGTCGGTCCGAGTTGAGGCGCTGGGAACGTCGAGGCGTCTGTTTGCTTTGGCATAGCCTTCCAGCGCACCCGTCGACGCAACGGCGGTTACACAGCAAACGGCGTTGGCGGGGGGTGGTGGCGGCCGAGCGGCGGAGCCACCACCTCCGTCGCTGCCCGAACCGCCGCCCGCCGTTCTCTAGCCGTTTCGCCCGGTTTGTGAGGCTTCACAAGGATGTGCTGGCCTCTTCTGGGCTGAGCGCAGAGGGGGGCCGGGGACAGGCATGGAATCACTGTCAGTGCGTCGTCTTGTCGTCGCGCTCGTCGTGGGCGCCATGGTTGCCTCTCCATTGGCTGTACGGGCTGCCGACGACAAGGCGACGCACCCTGAGCTCTCCCAGGTCCGGGCCGGCGTCGGCATCGTCGACGCCACGTGGACCGTGGGCGCGTCGGCGGGCCAGTACGCCAGCGCCCGCTACGGCATCGAGGACCTGCAGAACGGCGACCCGACGGTGGTGCACCCCGACGAGGTCCTGAACGGCACCTTCGACCCCAACCTGCACAGCGTCAAGCGCACGCCGTCCTACGGCGTCGACTCCCGCTTGTCGGTGCGCGCCATCGTCGTGGAGGGTCCCGACGGTACGCGTGTCGCCCTGCTCAAGAGCGACAACTACCTGGCCCAGGACACCGTCATGCGCCGCCTCGGCCGGCTGCTGGCGCAAGGCAACTCGGGCGTCACCATCGACCACGTCCTCTACGGCGTGACCCACAACCACTCGTCGCCCTACTACACGACCCCCGCCGCGGGCGTGTGGCTGTTCCAGGACGTGATGGACCTGCGCATGCTCGAGTACCAGGCCCGCGCCATGCGCGACGCCATCGAGACCGCCGCGTCCGACCTCGTCCCCGTGCGCATGGGCGCCACGTCGGTGCCGTACGGCGCGACGCCGCGCAACGCGCCCGGACCCGGTGTGGCCGACGACGGCTCGCCTGTCGGGTACCCGCACCATTTCAACGACGTGGGCGACTTCACGCCGTGGCCGGGTCAGCAGAACCTGTCGAAGATCGCCGGCACCGGTCTCGTCGTGTTGCGCTTCGACCAGCTGCACCACGACGGGCCGCCCACGCCGCTGGTCACGTGGATGAACTGGGGCGAGCACCCCGAGGACCTCGACGGCTACGACCTCATCACCGCCGACTACATCGGCCCCCTCGAGCGCATGGTGCAGCGGGCGACCGGCGCGCCGCTGGTGTTCAGCCAGGGTGACGTCGGCTCGTCGGAGCCCCTCGACGACACCAAGGAACGCCTGCCCGACGGCACCGTGCGCGCCTTCAGCCACGAGGGCTACGCCCAGCTCGAGCGCAAGGCGATGGAGGTGTCGAACGCCGTCCTCGCGGGCTGG
>JAFATL010000171.1 GCA_019243975.1 Actinomycetota bacterium
GCGGCCACCTTGGTCATGCCCCGGATGGCGAACTTGGTCGACGCGTAGGCGACGGTGCCGCCCATGGCGAGGATGCCCTCGATGGAGGAGATGTTGACGATCGACCCTCCGCCCGCCTTGCGCATGGGCTCGATCACGCTCTGCATGCCGAGGAACGTGCCGACCTGGTTGACCGACACCACCCGCATGTAGTCCTCCACCGCCATCTTCTCGATGGTGGAGAAGTGAAGGATGCCGGCGTTGTTGACGAGCACGTCGAGCTTGCCGAACGTCTCTTCCGCCGCACCGACGGCGGCCTTCCACTGGTCGGGCTGGCTGACGTCGAGATGGACGAACACGGCGTCGTCGCCGAGCTCCTTGGCCACGGCCTCGCCTTCGGCGTCGAGCACGTCGGCCACCACGACCTTGGCGCCCTCGTCGACGAACATGCGCGCTTCCACTGCGCCCTGCCCGCGGGCGGCGCCGGTGATGATGGCGACCTTGCCGGCCAGTCGGCCCGTCATGCGATTCGCGGCAGGACCTTGGTGGCGTAGAGCTCGAGGCTCTCCCAGCCGAGGTCAGGGTCCATGCCCCCCATGAGCGGGTGGAAGCAGAGCGCGCCCATCGGGCCCAAGTCGTCGATGAGCTTCACGCACTCGTCGGGCGTGACGATGCGGTACACGCCACTGGCCTTCACGTCGTCGACCGTCTGGGCGGCCACGTGCACGTTGGAACGCTGGCCCGGCGTCTGCCACGCCGAGTACGTCTCTGCATCGAACAGCGCGTGGCGGCCGATCTGGGCCCACGCCTTTTCGGGGTCTTCGGTCACGTGCACGAACCCGGGGCCCTGCGGGAGCATGACCCATCCCTGGTAGCCGACCTTGGCGCACTCCTCGTTGTAGATGTCGGCCAGGGCGGGGTCGCCGATGGCGGGGAACATCGGGAGCTGCAGGCGGGCGGCTCGGCGCGCCGCGATCTCCGTCGACCCGCCGATGAACAGCAGCGGGTGGGGCTGGGAGTAGGGAGTGGGCGAGACCTGGACGGTGGTGCCGCGGTACTCGAACGGCTCGCCCGTCCACGCCTTGCGCATCACCTCGACGTGCTCCTCGAGGATGCGGCCCCGCTTGGTGCGGTCGACGCCGAACATCTCGAACTCTTCGGGCCGGTAGCCGAGCCCGGCCACGATGGCGAGGCGGCCGCGGCTGATGTGGTCGACGACGGCGATGTCCTCCGCCAACCGCAGCGGATCGTGGAGCGGGACGAGCAGGGCGCTGATCGTGATGTGGATGCGGCTGGTCTTGGCCGCGATGGCGCCCGCCATCACCAGGGGCGAGGGGATGAAGCCGTCGTCGGTGCCGTGATGCTCCGACAGGACCGCGGTGGCGAACCCGTGCTGCTCGGCCCACGCCGCCTGTTCGAGGGCGGCCGCGTACTGGGCGTCCCGGGTGGTGGTGGCGAAATCAGGCAGCCGCAGGTCGAACCGGATGGTCGGCATCGCCATATCTGACACTATGTCAGAAACGGGCTCGGCCGGGCTACTGCGCCTCGGTCACGAGCCAAACTGCGGCTGTTCATGAGCGAACCCCTGCACCTCGTCGCTTTGTGCATCGATGCCAACGACCCCGTCCGCTTGGCGCAGTTCTGGGCTCGTGCCCTGCGCTGGGAGGTGGGCGAGACGGAGGACGGCGTGGTCAGCCTGGTGCCCACCGACGGCACCAGGTTCCGGATCGACCTTGCACCCGTTCCCGAGCCGAAGGTCGGCAAGAACCCCATCCATCTTGACCTGACCACCGCGACCATCGACGATCAGCGGGGCTCCGTCGATGAGCTGCTCGCGCTCGGGGCTCGCCACGTCGACGTCGGCCAAGGTGCGGACGAGCCGCACGTCGTGCTGGCCGACCCCGAGGGCAACGAGTTCTGCGTGATCGAACCGCAGAACTCGTTCCTCGCCACGTGCGGCCGGCTCGGGTCGATCACGTGCGACGGGTCACCCGCCGTCGGGTACTTCTGGAGCGAAGCGCTGGGCTGGCCCCTGGTGTGGGACCAAGACGAGGAGACGGCCATCCGTGCTCCCGACGGCACGGGACCGTTCATCACGTGGGGTCCACCGGTCGCGCCCAAGGCGGCGAAGAACCGGCTGCACCTCGACATCGCCCCGCCTGCCGGCGGCGACCAGCGCGCTGAGGTCGACCGGCTGATTGCTCTCGGCGCGTCGCGACTCGACATCGGCCAAGGCGACGTCGACTGGGTCGTCATGGCCGACCCCGACGGCAACGAGTTCTGCGTCCTGACTCCACGCTGACCACGCCGGCGTGGCACCTCGCGGCGGCGGGGCGACATCATGTGCGGAACGTTCGGAGGAGGAAGTGATGGGGCTGGCGCAGGCCGAGAAGGACTACAGGATCCTCGTCGGCAAGGATTGGAGCGCGGGCTCCGGTGGCACGTACGAGATCGTCAACCCGGCCACCGAAGAGGTCGTTGCCGAGGCACCCGAGGCGACGGCGGACGATGCGTTCGCGGCTGCGAACGCGGCGCGCCAGGCGTTCGACAGTTGGTCGCAAACGACGCCTGAGGAACGGGCCGCGCTGTTGCAGGCGGTAGGCGAGCGGGTGCGCGAGCGCACCGAGGAGCTCCTCCCGCTCATCATCGCCGAGACGGGCGCGACCGTCTCCGTTGGCTCGGCGCTGCAGATCCCCATGTGCGCCAGTCGCTTCGACCGCTACGCGCGCGGCGCGCTGCAGGACCTCTCCACCACCATCGCTCCCACCGAGCAGCCCGCCACACCGTTGGCCGCCGGCGCGTTGATGGGCGCCATCGCCCTCCGACAGCCGGTCGGCGTGGTCGCCTGCATCACGCCCTACAACTTCCCGATCGCCAACATGGCCGGCAAAGTCGCGCCCGCGTTGGCGGCCGGCAACACCGTGGTCATCAAGCCGGCGCCCCAGGACCCGCTGGCCGTGCTCGAACTGGTGCAAATCATGCAGGAGGTCGGCATCCCGCCCGGGGTGGTCAACGTCGTCACCGGTTCGACGCCGGCGACGGGCGCGGCCCTCGTCGACTCGCCCAACGTCGACATGATCAGCTTCACCGGGTCGACGACCGTCGGCGTGCAGATCTACGAGAGCGGTGCCAAGACGATGAAGCGACTGCTGCTCGAGCTTGGCGGCAAGGGCGCGTGCATCGTGCTCGACGACGCCGATGTGAAGAAGGCGGTCGCTGCGCTGGTGAGCACGTGGGGCTTCCACTCCGGTCAGATCTGCACGGCACCGACGCGGGCTGTCGTGCACCGGTCGGTGTACCAGTCGGTGGTCGACGCACTGGCAGC
>JAFATL010000228.1 GCA_019243975.1 Actinomycetota bacterium
CCCGCCCACGTCGTCGCCTCGTAGCTCGACCTCGCCGGTGTGGACTCCGGCCCGGATTTCGATGCCGAGCGACCGCACGCTCTCGGCGATTGACTTGGCGCATCGCACGGCGCGGGCGGGCCCGTCGAAGGTGGCAAGCGCACCGTCGCCCGTGGTCTTGATCAGACGTCCGCGCGAGCGGCGCACCTCGGTGTCGACGACGCGATCGTGGTCGTCGAGCAGGGCGCGCCACTTGCGGTCGCCCAGTCGCGCGGCGGTCTCGGTCGACGCGACGATGTCGGTGAACAGCACGGTCGACAGGACGCGGTCGATGTCGAGGTCGGCCTCGGGTGCGCCTCCCGTGAGGAACGACCGCACTTCGCCCAGCAGCGCGTCGACGTCCCCGGCCGCCACGTAGTGATCGACACCCGGGAGTTCGACAAGGTGGGCACCGGGAATCTGATTCGCCGCGTAGCGACCCTGTTCGATGTTGACGAGCCCATCATTGACACGGTGCAGGACCAGGGTGGGGACCGAGATGGTCGGCAGCACGGGCCGGATGTCCATGCGGGCGTTGGCCAGCATGAGGTCGCGGAAGGCGCCCCGGTTGAGGGCGATGCGCTCGAACCGGCCACTGAGTTCCATGGCGGCGGCCTGGTCCTGACGGCTGGGTGCCGCCACCGCCATCATCACGCCCGTTCCCCACGTGTCGACCATGGCTTCGAGCCATTGCTCGAACACGGCCGGCGAGAATGCGAACTGGAACGTGTCGTCGCCGATGAGCCGGAGGAGGGGCCCGAACAGGATCAGGTGCGAGACCCGTTCGGGGAAGGTGGCGGCGAAAAGGCATGACATCGGGCCGCCTTCCGATTCGCCGAAGATGGCGGCCCGCTCGGAGCCGACCGCGTCCATGACGATGCGCAGGTCGTCCATCCGCTGTTCGAGCGTGGGCACCCCGGGGACGGCGTCGGACATGCCGGTGCCGCGCTTGTCGAACTGGATCACGCGCGCGAACCGGCCGAGGGCTTCGAGGAAACGGGCCATGGGCGGGTCTTCCCAGAACAGCTCGCAATGCGAGAACAGGCCCCACACCAGGACCAGGTCGATCGGACCGTCGCCCCAGACCTGGTAGGCGACGTGCAGATCGCCGTCCTTCGCGTACTCCACCTTCGGTACCGCCATGGCGCAATCCTGACAGCTGTCTGCCATTCTTTGATCGCTGGGGTGACACCGCGTCACCGGAAGGGATGAGGCGATGACGTACGCCGGTGGTCGCACGATCCTCGATGCCGACAGCCATGTCATGGAGCTGGCCGACTTCCTGGACGACTTCATCGATCCGGATCATGCCGACCAGCTGCGTCGGCGGGGCATGGAGGCCCTGCGGCCCGTGCTCGACGCGGCATCGGCCAAGGCCGAGGCGCGCCGTGCCGACCCGGCGGTGGCCGCGGAGGCTGAGGGCAGCCTGCTCACCGACAAGGGGTGGTCGGCCATGGGCGGGTTCGACCCGCAGGAGCGCAGCCGCGTGCTCGACCTCCTCGGGTTCGACGCGCAGCTGGTGTTCGCCACCTTCGCCACCGCCATGTTCTCGCTGCCGCGCAGCCTGCACCGGTACGACGACCAGCAGAAGCTGGCTCGCGACCTCGACCTGCTCTACGCGGGGGCGTCGGCCCAGAACCGGGCCATGGCGGCGTTCTGCGCCGACGACGTCCGCTTGCTGCCGGTCGGCTACGTGCCGCTCGTCGATCCGGCGCGCGCGGTGGAGTGCGCCGAGGAGGCGATCACGGCCGGCTGTCCCGCGCTGATGGTCCCGTCCACCGCCGCGGGGGAGCGGGCGCCGACGCATCCCGAACTCGACGACTTCTGGGCACTCCTCGAGCGCACGAACACACCCTTCGTGCTCCACGTGGGCGGCGGCGGCCGTTTGCTCGACCGGGCGTTCCACAACAACGACATGCCCGTCACCGACCACCTCGGCGGGGGCGAGAACATCCGGTCGAAGGACTACCTGGCCATCCACCACTCGCCGGCCACGTTCCTCGGGGTGCTGATCCTCGACGGTCTCTTCGACCGCCACCCCAACCTGCGGGGTGGATGCATCGAGCAGGGCGCCGGTTGGGTCGTCTCGTGGATGCACCACCTCGACTACGCGCAGCGCGCGTTCAAGCGGACCGAGGAGCCGCTGCGGAAGCTGGAGGGCAAGCCGTCCGACTACGTCCGCAAGCACCTCAAGTTCACGCCGTTTCCGGGTGAACCGGTGGGGTGGATGATGGAGCAGGCGGGCGCCGAGCTGTTCATGTTCTCGAGCGACTACCCGCATCCGGAGGGCGGGCGAGACCCGATCGCCAAGTTCGAGGCCGAGCTCGAAGGCGTGAGCGAAGCGGACCGGGCGATGTTCTACGCCGACAACATGAGCGGATTGGTCGGCACGCGGGTCTAGGGCGGTCAAATGGGTATGACGCCCATGTGAACAAGGTCCGCGAGGCAGTCGAAGAGGTTGAAGAGGTCGTCGAAGATGCGGGCGCCAAGCTGCGCCAGGTCGAGTCGGGCTACGCCAGCGGCGAGCCGATCGAGCTGAAGCCCTATATCGGACTGGCGGCGACCTACGGCTCGCTGGTCGCCGTGTTTGCCCTGCTGTTTCGTCGGTCCGGCCGCCCGCTGCCCGAGCGGGTGCCTCTCGTCGACATCGCCGTGCTCGGGGTGGCGACGTTCAAGCTCAGCCGGCTCCTGACGCGCGATCGCGTCACGTCATTCCTGCGAGCCCCGTTCACGAAGTACAAGGGTCCCGGCAAGGCGCAGGAAGTGATGGAGGAGCCTCGCGGCGAAGGCGCCCAGCACGCGGTGGGCGAACTGGTGGCGTGCCCCTTCTGCTCGGCCCAGTGGCTCGGCACCGCCCTGGCGTGCGGCTACGTCGTGGCGCCGCGCGCCACGCGGGTGGTCGGTGCCGCGCTGACCGCGGTCACCGTGGCCGACGGCCTGCAGTACGCCCACACCGCCCTGCAGGAGCGTTTCGACTAGGTCAGCGCCGCCGTTGCTTGCGGGGGAGCTGGGCTTCGAAGCCGGCCACGATGCAGTCGACGGCGAACTCGAAGAGGCCGTCGGAGTTGGTGTAGACGCCGCTGGCCACGTACTTGCGGATGTTGGGCAGCACGTCGGCGGGGACGCCGTCGAAGAGGTGGGTCAGCTCGGCCATCTGCGGGTGGCCGCCGGCGGCGCGGGCCATGAGCTCGTCCTGCACGTTCATCACGACGGTCTGGCCGATGAAGGTCGTGCCGGTAGCGATGAAGGCGGGGTCGAAGCCGGCCCGGTCGAGCACGCCGAGGAACTCGTCGACGTCTTCGAGTGACGCCGCCTTGTCGGGGCCGAGCTTGATGTAAGGCGCCAACTGGGGCTGGGCCAGCAGCATGGCCCGGAACGCAGTGGCGTAGGCCCTGATCCACGTCCGCCAATCGGCGCGGGGGGACGGCTTCCACCCGTCGGGGAAGCGGAGATCAGCAAGCTCGTTGGCGGCGGCCTCGAGCAGCTCCTGGCGATCGACCACGTGATAGTTGAGGGCGCTGGGCCGCACGCCGAGCCGCTCGGCCACGGTGGCCATCTGCACGTTCTCCAGGCCGACGTCGCGAGCCAGGTCGACGGCGGCGCCGACCACCTGGCGGCGGCTGATGCGCGCCGGCCGGCCTCTCTTCTTGGGTCCATTGACCGAGGTCTCCGTCGTCACTATCGTCATATTATTCGTTGTCATCAAAAATTGGGGGATTCGATGACAAGACCCGCAGCTCGGGCAGTCGTGGCCTTGGTGGCCGCGGCATGGCTCGCGGCCTGCGGGACGACGGTGCCGGCGGCGCGCCGCAACGCCGCCGCGGCCGGTCAGGGTTCCGACGTCGGTGCGGGCGCGAGCGCGGCGGCGAGTGCGGCCGGCGACGCGACGGCTGGCTCCTCGGGCGAGGTGTTGGGCTCGACCGTGGGCGGCACCGAGCAGCTCCGGCAGTCGGGATCGGGGTCGACGGGCGGCGCGGCCGCCAGCCAGGCGAAGGCGAGCGCAGCAGCGGCGGCCGCCAAGGCGCCCATCAGCGTCGGCTTCATGGTGTCGGACTTCACCAAGACCGCCGCCGCCTTCGGCATCACCGGGCCGCCGTCTGATCGCCAGACCGCCTTCAAGGGCCTGGTCGCGTACTACAACAAGCGGGGCGGCTTCGCGGGACGCCAGATCAAGCCCGTCTACTACACGCTCGACGCGTCGTCGTCTGACTGGAACGTGGCCGACCAGGCCGCCTGCGCGACGTTCACCCAGGACAACCACGTCGAGGTGGTCATCTCAGAGGACTGGGTGCACGAGAACTTGGTGCAGTGCCTCCTCAATGCGGGCGTCCCGATGGTCGACGGCAGCATCTCGCCCCAGAACGATCGCAAGGGGTTGGCCAAACTGTCGAACCTCTTCGTGGTGGACGCGGTGGAAGCCGACCGCAGCGCGGTCGCCCTCATCGACAGCTCGGTGAAGGCGGGCTGGCTCGGCAGCAAGGACAAGCTGGGCGTGGCCGTCGACAGCTGCCCGTGGGACACGCGCACTGCGAACGAGGTGCTCCCGGCCAAGGCCCGCCAGTACGGCTTCCAGCTCGACGTGGTGAACGCGGCCGACTGCGGCATCGGCTTCTCGGACGTCGGCAAGTTCACGGCCGGCATGCAGAACGCCGCCTTCCGGCTGCACGCTGACGGCGCCAACAAGATCATGATCCTCACCCAGGGCGCCAACGGCGGGCTCACGTTCTTCGCCACCGGCGCCGACTCGCAGGGCTGGCATCCCGACTACCTCGTCGACTCGGGGACGGCCCCGGCGGCCACCCAGGCGGGCGGCACGTTGCCGGCGGGGCAGCTGCCGAACATCAAGGGTCTGGGCTGGGTGCCGCTCAGCGACGTCGCCAACGCCAAGCCCAGCGACGTGGCGAAGTCCTGTGTGGCGATCTCGGTCGAGGGTGGCTCCCAGCAGCCGGCGAGCGATTACGAATTCGGGAGCCGGTACTCCTCGTGCAGCGCGTTCTGGGCGGCAGCCGCCGTCCTCGCCAAGACGCAGGGCCGTGCCGGCCTGGCGACGTTCCGAGCCGGCATGGAGCAGGTCGGCAGGGCGGTGACCAGTGCGATCACTCTCTCCGGCGCCATGTTGCTCGACGCCAACCACCACGCGGGCGCCGCCATGGCGAGCCGCTTCCAGTTCAACCAGGCCTGCTCGTGCTTCCAGTACGTCGGCAGCCCCGAACCCCTTCCGTAAGGAGCGCATCACCGTGACCGTCGCCGCCATCACTTCGAAGGACCCGGAGTTCAGCAAACCGTTCATCGACGTCGACGAGTGGAAGGACGAGCCCGTCCGCCACCGGTACGTGCACGGCGGCTTCGAGGGCACCGACTGCAAGTTCTCCTTCTACTTCCCGCCCCCCGAACAGTACGAGGGCCGCTTCTTCCAGCCCGTGCTGCCGATGTCGGGCATCGAGTTCGCGGCCTCGATCGGTGTGCTCTACGGCATCGCTGGATCCATCGACTTCGCCGTCAACAGCGGCGCCTACCTCGTCGAGTCGAACCTGGGGCGGGCGACGCCGTTTCCCGGTGACGATCCGTCGGTGGCCGGGTTCCGCGCCAGCGCGGCCGTGGCGCGCTACTCGCGGCTCGTCGCGGCCGAGATGTACGGCGACCACCGACCCTACGGCTACGTGTACGGCGGCAGCGGCGGGTCGCTGAAGACGATCGCCGGCATCGAGTCGACGCGCGACGTGTGGGACGGCGCGGTGCCGTTCGTCATGGGCATCCCGGTGAGCATGCCCAACACGTTCTCGATCCAGGCGCTGGCGCTGCGGATCCTGAAGGACAAGTTCGACCAGATCATCGACAACCTCGAGCCCGGCGGCACCGGCGACATGTTCGCCGGCTTGAGCACCTACGAGCGCGAAGTGCTGGCCGAGACCACCCGGCTGGGCTTCCCGCCCGCAGCATGGTTCGACCACGTGCGCCTCGCACGCGGCTACACGGGCGTGTGGTCGGTGCTGGCCGACAACATCATCCGGTTCGACCCCGGCTACTTCGAAGACTTCTGGACCACACCCGGCTACCTCGGCTACGACGCGCCGCAGTCACTCGCCGAGGCGCGCATCCAGCACAAGACGACGATCACGCAGGTGCTCTACGCCGCCGACGCCAAGGAGCTCGGGCTCCCGCTGCCGATGGCAATGCCCCGCGGCACCGCCAACGAGCTGCCGTGCGGCCTGCGCGTGGCCGAGGCCCCCGAAGGCCACGTGCTCGGCGCCACGGTGAAGTTCACCAGCGGCGCGTGCGAGGGCCACAACATGTACCTCGTCGGCAATCGCGACGACATCATCATGACGGGCGTCGGCGAGGCGCACTTCGAGAACCTCGACGGTCTCGCCGCCGGCGACGAGGTGCTCATCGACAACTCGAATTACCTCGCCTTCCAGACTTACCACCGCCACCAGGTCGACCCCGACTTCGAGATCTTCGACCAGTTCACCGTGGGCGGTGCGCCGGTGTACCCGCAGCGGCCGAACCCGATCGGGCCCCGCATGGCGCGCCAGGGCATGGGCTCGAACGAGAGTGGTCGCTTCGCCTGCAAGATGATCGTGGTCCAGACGTTGATGGACGAGGCCGCGTTCCCGTGGCAGGCGCTGTGGTATCGCAAGAAGGTCGAAGCCCAGCTGGGCGACAAGATCGACGACCAGTACCGGCTCTGGTACGTCGAGCACGCCATGCACACCGGAGCCGAGCCCATCGCCGGGCTGGCGATGGCCGACACCACGCCGTCGCGCCGCACGCGCATGGTCAGCTACCTGGGCGTGCTCCAGCAGGCGTTGCGCGACGTCGCGGCGTGGGCCGAGCGCGGCATCGCGCCGCCGGCCAGCACGGTGTGCGAGTGCGTCGACGCCCAGGTGCGGGTGCCCGCCAGCGCTGCGGAGCGGAGGGGCACCCAGGCCGTGGTGCACCTCACCGTCAACGGTGGCCAGCGGGCCGAGGTCCGCGCCGGTGATGCCGTCACGTTCGACGCGCTCATCGAGGTGCCGCTGGGCGCCGGTGCGGTCGTAGAGGCGAAGTGGGACTTCGACGGCACCGGCGAGTACCCGATCAGCGAGGACTGCTTCGACGGGTCGCTGACGCGGATGCGCGCCACCCAGACCCACACGTTCGACCAACCCGGCACCTATTTCCCAGCCCTGCGTGTGACCAACCAGCGCGAGGGAGACCTGTCGACGCCCTATGGCCGCATCATGAACCTGGGCCGGGTACGCGTCGTCGTTCGTTAGGAGAGCAGCCGGCGGGCCATGCGCAGGAGCTGCTCCCGCAACAGCTTGTCGTCGAGGTCGGCGACGAAGGGGTGCATCACGGCACCGCTGATGGCGGCGATGAGGATCGCCGTCTGGGCCCGGGCTTCAGGGCCGGAGTCGTCGCCGAGCAGCAGCGTGCGCAGACGCGTCATGACGCGCCGGAACGGCGCGTGATCCTCGAAGAACCCGACGATCACGGGGTCGTTGAGAATGGATCCGACCGTGCGCCGTCCCTCGACCGCCAGGTCGACCATGCCCTCGACCAGAGCGTCGCGCGCTGCCTTGGCTGATGGGGCGCGTTCCGCCACCTCCACCACCGCCTCCAGCCGGGCCAGTTCGGTCTCCGCGGCAGCCAGGACGATCTCGTCCTTGGTGTTGTACTGGTGGTAGACGGCGGCCTTGGTGACGCCGATCTCGTCGGCGATCATCTGCAGTGAGGTGCCTCCCACGCCGTGGCGGGCGAACAGTTCGAGGGCGGCGGTGACGACGCGGTTCTGGGCCGCCGTGAGGACCATTGATCGAGGATAGCCGATCGGCTACTTTGGCCCGATGGCAGACGCGCAGATCGACGGGTTCCTCGAGATCCGCAAGCCCGGCGCCCACCTGGAGGATGACGTCGTCGCCGACGACTTCGTGCTCATGCTCGGCGTCGATCTCAACAACTACCCGAAGTTCCCACGCGTCGACGACGCGGTGACCTACGCCAAGACCGACCTCGACATCCGCCAGGACGTCGCCGTCGACTCGGGCGCAGAGCTGCCCGACTACAGCGGCCCGTATCGCGCCGACCTGCGCTTCACCGACTTCTCGGCCGAAGCGTTGGCCACCAAGTTCCTGCCCTGGAGCGAGGCGTACATGCAGCTGTGCGTCGATGGTTGGTCGGCCGAGGTCGGCAAGCGTTACGGCGCCGAGACGGCGGCCGAGATCGAGTGGGCGGCGTGGAACGA
>JAFATL010000237.1 GCA_019243975.1 Actinomycetota bacterium
AGATCTATCCGGAGCGCGACGCCAACAAGCCCACCGAGGCGTTCACCAAGTGGGGCTTCCAGAGCGAGCCGTGGGTGTTGGTGATCGACAAGGACGGCGTCATCAGGGGACGCTTCGAGGGACCGTCCACGGCGGGCGAGATCAGCGCCGCGTTGCAGCCGCTGTTGAGTACCTGACGTGTTGCGTCGAGTGCTCACGGGGGGCGGACTGGTGCTGCTGTGTCTGGCCGCGGCCGTGATGGCGGCGGCGCCGGCGTCGGCGCACCTCGCCATTCGCCTCGACATCCGCGCCCCCGAGGACGGCAGCAAGGTCGGGCCCCGGGTCGAGCTCGAGGTGTTCGCGCAGCCGACGTTGGCCGGCGTCGACCACACCGAGTTCCGCGTGATCGTCGACGGCGACTCGGTCGACGCCAACACGGGCAAGCGCACGTCGAGCGACGACACCACCACGATCGCGGTGTCGACGACGCACCGCACGCCGCTCAACTTGGCGCCCGGCCGGCACCACGTCGTCGTCGAGTACCGGCCCGACATCGACGAGCCCGTACGCCAGACCGCCGTCGACTTCCAGGTGCGCCAGCCGGCCAAAGCATCGAAGTGGACCAACGCCCTCATCGCCGGCGCCGTCATGGTGATCGTGGCGACGTTCGTCGCCGTCCGCCGCGTGCGGCGGGCCCACCCTCAGGTCTGAGCAGCGACGGCGTCGCGGACGCCGGCCAGCATGAAGCGGACGCACGACTCCTCGAGCTCGGCGCGACCGAGGGTCTCGGCCGCCCAGGCCCGGCCGTGGCTGTCGGCGATGCCGGCCATGACGATCGCGTAGGCGATGGCGCGCCGACGGCTCAGACCGAACTCCTCGCGGATGATGGCGGCCAACGCCTCGAGGAAGTTGACCGTGCGTTGCGGCCGGTCGCGGTTGAGGCGGCGGGCCACGATGCCGGCCTGCAGGCGCACGAGCATCGCTCCGTTCTCGGCCACCGTGTCGAAGTACGCGGCGACCGCGGCGCGGATGCGGTCCTCGAAGGTGTCGGCGTTGGCGAGGCCGGCCTCGACCCGCCCGAACAGCAAGCCCAGCTCGCGGTCGTACAACGACCAGATCAGGTCGTCGAGGTTGGCAAAGTACGCGTAGCCGAGGGTCTTGCTGGCGCCCGCGCTCTGGGCGATCGCCTCCATCGTGAGCGCGTCCCAGCCCTCCTTCAGCAGCAGCTGGCCGGCGGTGTCGAGCAGCTGCTCGCGCCGCTCCTCTTTCGTCATGCGGCCCGCCACCGGCCCACCCCGCCTGCGCTCGGCCACCGTGGTCAGTCCCCTGCCCTGTACAGCACCGGGTTGATGTCGCTGGCGGCCAGCTCGCCGGGCTGCACGCCCGGAAGCCAGATCTTGAGGTCGAAGGCGCGGAACGGGTGGTCGGGCTCGACGGCGCGCAACCCGTCGGCGAAGTAGATGACGGTCATCACCGCGCGCAACGTGCCGGTGGCGTTGGGCGGCGCCCCGTGCAAGGTCCAGCCCGCGTGGAACGTGGCGTCGCCCGCGGCCAGCGCGCCGTGGGTGTCGAGTCGCAAGCCCTTCGAGTCGATGAACTCGCGCAGCTGCGCGTCGGACTCGTCGGAGATCGGCACGTCGGCCACGTGGCCCAGCTTGTGGCTGCCCGACGCGAAGGTCATCGAGCCGATCTCCGCCGGCACGTCGATCAGCGGCATCCACATGGTGATGGTCTTGTCGTCGTCGAACGGCCAGTAGAACTGGTCCTGGTGGAATGGCGTGTGGCCGCCGCCCGCCTCCTTGAACAGAGCCTGGTCGTGGTACAGCCGCACCGCGGGTACGCCGAGCAGCTCAGCGGCGACGCGCGCGAACCGGCGGGCCATGGTGAAGCGGCGGACGGCCTCGTCCTTCACCCACAGGTTGGTGATCTGCAGGAACGCCTTGCCGTAGGTGTCGCGCTCCTCCATCGGCCGCGTCTCGCGACTGTTGGCCAGCGCGGCCGCTTCGATCAGCGGCCGGTAGGCCGCCACCTCGTCATGCGTCGCCAAGCCGCGCACGACGGCATGACCGTCGCGCTGGAACTGCGCGACAGCGTCGGTGGGCAGCGCGACCGGCGCGTCGAGGGCCGGCAGGTCGTCGACGGCCACGCCGGACCCGGGCATGGCGCCGAACGTAGCCCCTGTTGAGGTTTACCTCAACATGAATTATTCGGCTACTCGGACTTGTCCTCGATCTCCCAGACGTGGTCGAGGACGTGCCACGCCACCCGGTGGGCGGTGTAGCGCGCCGGCCACGATCCGTCCTCTGGCATGCCGTCGCCCCGGGCCGCCTCGAGGGCGGCGAGAAGGTCCTTGCGCATGGCCGCCACCGCCTTCGAGTCGGACGAGGACTTGTGGCGCACGCCGAACTTGCGGGCATAGGCGTACTCGGCGTTGGCGACGTGGTCGACGATCTTGTCGCGGTCCCGCCCGCCCCCTCGCGGGCCCTTGCGCAACGAGGCGGGCGCCTTTTTCACCACGTCGGCGAAGACCTTCCACGACGCGTCCACCAGCGACGCCTGCCGTTCGGCCTGGGCCTTGGTCAGCTTCGCGGTGGCCAGCTTCGGGACGACACCGGGGGCGCCGAAGTCGGTGGTGGCGTTGCCCTTCACCCGCTCGACCACGTCGAAGTTGGCGCTTACCGACTTGGGAAACGTGACGCCCGCCTTCTTGGTGACCACGGCGTACCGGGGCACGTACAGATCGAGCGCCTCGAGGGCTTCGTCCTCCGTCTTGCCCGCCCGGCACCAGCCCGGCCAGTCGACCGCGCAGGCAAAGACCTTCTTCTT
>JAFATL010000286.1 GCA_019243975.1 Actinomycetota bacterium
TTCAACCGTTGATCGCGATCGTCCGGGCCTCGGGACGCGGGCGCATGCCCTTTGGACGATTCCGATACCGCGCCGCGCTCCAATGCGCCGACTCTCGACGATCCAATGTCGCCGAAGCGCTCGCGCGGCTCGCTGCGATCCCAGGCAGAATGCGATCGTGCGGACCGGGATAGCCGAGCGCCCGAGATTGGTGTAGTCCGACTGTCTGTTCGATGTTGTCGCCCGCCCATATAGCCGTCCTCGCCAAGGTCAGGCACCTGCGTCAAGAACCAAAGCATCCTGCGATGATGGATCACGGGGCCGCGGGTGACGCGCCGCGATGCCTACGTTGGTGTGGCTCACCAACGACGAGTGTCAGGCAGCTTCCGGGGCCTTGCGGGCCTCGAAGAACTCGCGCTCGATGAGTCGCTCCTGGACTTCGGATTTGGCGGACGAGTCCGATGTACGGGTGTTGCGGAGCATGTCTCCCCCACGCGGCCGATGTCGTAGACGTACCACAGCGCTACCTTCGACCTGAGTAGTGCCGGGACCAGCCTTAGGGCTCGGGGGTCGTCAGGCCAGTGCGAGGCGCGTTTGGCCACTCGATTTGGCAGCGCGACACCTGTGTTGCACAGGATCGCGGCCTTCAGGGTGAGGTCGAGCCAGGTCTCGTCGTCGATCGAATCGATCGTCGCGAAGTTTCCGAACCCTTCGTAGTTCTCCGGCGACAAGGCCCGTGTGATCGCCTCTTCCCAAAATTTGACGATAGGCTCGATGTCCAGCGTCGGGTCTCGGGTTGCGGCTGTCCAGAGCCATTGCGCTGCATCAGAGACTGGCCGTTCGACTCCGCTTGCCGCGAGCTTGTCCATGACGGTTGCGGGGTCGTAACCGTCGACGCCCCACAGCATCCCGTGGAGGATATGCGCGTGCGCGGCGGCAGGCGTCGTAGATATTGCAGCCCAGATCCGGTCCTCGCATCTACGCAGTAGTTCTCGTGAGGGTCGCCCGCGTTGGAGGTACGCCTCGAACGTATATGCACCAAGATCGTCGGTTCCATCGTCCCCGACGAGACTTTCCCGGTGCCCCTCAGTCCAGGTCTGTGCACGAATGATTAGCCACGATAGGTTGGCGGCGACGACGTTACGAACAGACTGGCCCAGGGGCCGGTTCAAAGCCAGCACAGCGCTGATCATCTGTGTAAGTTCCGCTGGCGGCTCGTCATCCAGCATGGTCTTGTCAGCAACCCCGATCGCGGCGGCGACGGCGCTGGCATAGACGCTGCACATATGGGGATCGACTGGCTCGTCACGATCGGTACGGGCTTCCAGCAGTATCCAAACGCGCGCCAGGGTCTGCGGATCTCTGAGGTCGAGCCGCGCGAGGAGGGGAAGGGCACCGACCCAACGGAACTCCAAGCTGGCCCTTCGGCGTCGGCCACTCCACTGCCCTTAGCTCGAGCTTCAGGATCTGCAACCGCCTCGACCGCATCGATAATTGACGCGGGCCGTTCGCTCTCGCCCGACTGTGAGACGCCTCGCAAGAAGGCCTGTACGTAGACGAGCGCGCGAGTACGCGAATGAGTTCACCGCATCCGTCGGCTGTCCGGCGGTCGGGGTCCAGCGTAACGAGTTCCCCGAGTACCGGGGCGAGCCCGTAGCGGCCGGGTCCGAAATCTTGGTCCGGGTCAGGAGGTCAGGAAGCGATCTTGCGTGCAGCAACGATCGGTTGGAGCCCTCGCAGCTCATCCACGGTGTACAGCGATTCCTTCTCCTGAAAGAAGGCGACGGGTGGCGGCAGCACGATGCCTTCAGCTGACGGTTCGCCACATCGTGCCGCGCAAGCGGCGACGCACCAGCCCAGGCCTCGATCACTTCGCGCGGCATGGCCGCGCTCCAGCTGTAAGGGTGCGCCAGTCCTCGGGAATCGGTTGATCGGGCGCAAGGCTGGCTACCGCCTCTTCGGTCGGAGGCTCACCCAGCGCTTCGGTCATCGCCGCTTGGGGTCCCGAGCTCGCTCGGCGCCGAGTCGGCGCAGGAGTGTGAGTGTCTCCGGGCTCGGGTCGGACCGTGACAGCTCCTCACGTAGGAGAGCGACACCCGCTTCGAGGTCGACCTGCGCCGTGGCGAGTATCTCGGGTGCGAGCAGCCGGCCGCCGAGTGGAGCCGGGAGTGTACGTGAGAGGTACAAACCGATCCTGGGCCGACACTCCAGCAGCCGCTGCAGTCCGCGAGACGTCGCGAATCGCTGCGACAAACCGCCCCGGTATCTCGTCGGTCGAGTGAATGTGTGTCTGCTGAATGGATTGGATGCGGCGGATCTGCCAATCGC
>JAFATL010000314.1 GCA_019243975.1 Actinomycetota bacterium
GTCCTCAACAACACGGCGACGGCCATTGGCTCCCACGTCATCGCCCTCGAGGTGCTGCGGTCCCTCCTGCAGGTGACGTCGCCCGCCGAAGCGCGGGGGGCAGCCGCTGTTCCCGAACGTCCGGAGGTGTGGGACGGCCTCGTCGGCCACTACGCGCCGGCGCCCGGCCTCCTGACCAACGCCCGCTCGTGGCAGATGGCCGGCGGCGAGGTCCAGGTCATCGTGCGCGACCGCCGCCTCGTGCTCCGCTCGCTGTCGGTCGTGCCGCAACTCCGCAAGGGCGTGGCGCTGCATGCCGCCGACCCCGATGATCCGCTGCTGTTCGTGGCCGAAGCCAGTGGCCTCACCGTCCCGGTGGCGTTCACGCTCAGCCCGTCGGGTGGGCCGGCGACCAGCGTGACGATCGGACCGCCGTCGAACACCGTGTTCCACCGCCGCTCGACGCTGCGCAGCCTTCGAGTGCGGCAACGGCTGGCGGCCACTGCCGCCGCCGCAGTCGTCGCCCGCCGGCTGTGGCGGCGACTCAGTCCTCGCTGAAGCCCCTCGCCGACATCAGCGGGCGCCGAACAGGTGGAAGACGCTGTCGAGGGAGTACCAGTACCAGGCGTGCAGGCCGAGGCACACGACGGCGATGAGCGCCATCATCGAGTTCTGCCCCTGCTCGGCCCAGTCGTTGATCATCAGCACGAAGTAGAGAACGTTGAGGAGTAGCGACGCGACCAGGGCGATCGGGGTGAGAAAGCCCAGCACCAGGCCGAGGCCGATGGCGCCCTCGCCGAACACGACGATGTACGACATCGCCTTGGGCCTCGGCGCCACCACCTTGTCGAAGCCGGCCTTGACGAATCCCCACTTGTGCTTCTCGGCGACGGATGCGGCCCAGGCGATGCCGCTGCCGCGCTCGAACCATGCTTCCTTGTTCTTGTGGCGGAAGCTCTCGAGCCACCACAGGCCCAGGCCGATGCGCAGGACCGCGATCCACTGAATCGGGTGCATCCCTCTCCTCTACAGCGTTCCGCCGCCGTCGACGACGAGCGTCTGGCCGGTCATGTAGCTGCTGGCCGGGCTGGCGAGGAAGGCGAGAGCAGCGTCGAGCTCGTGCTCCTGGCCGATCCGGCGCAGCGGCACGCTGCGCTCGAACGCCGTGCGCAGGTCGTCGTTGTCCGTCAGCTCCTTCGTCATCTCGCTACGGAACATGCCGGGGCACAGCGCGTTCACCCGGATGTTGTAACGCGACCACTGCACCGCCAGCTCGCGCGTCAGCCCGACCAGACCGGTCTTGGCCGCCGAGTAGCTGGCCTGCGGGAGCATGGGCGAACTGCGGAACGATGCGCCCGAGGCAGTGTTGACGATGCTCCCGCCCTCGCCTCGCTCGCGCATGTTCTGGGCCGCCGCCTGGGCCAGCTCGAACGGTGCCACCAGGTCGATGTCGACGACCTCGGCGAACCGGTCGACGCTCTCCTTGATGGCGGGGGTCGTCTCGGTGACGCCGGCGTTGGCGACGACCACGTCGACCTGTCCGTGACGCTCGATGACGGACGCGACCAGCGCGGCCGACGCACCTCGCTGGCTCACGTCGCACGCGATGGCATCGCCGCGCGCCATCTCCGCCGCGAGCTTCTCGATGCGGTCGGTGCGGCGGGCCGACACGACGACGGTGGCTCCGAGGGAGTCGAGCACCTGAGCGAAGCGGCCGCCCAGGCCCGAGCTGGCGCCGGTGACGATGGCCACCTTGCCGTCGAGGCGGAAGGCGGCGAGCGGGTCGATCGTCACGCCGGCTCCAGCACGACGACGGGAATCTCGCGGTCGGTCTTGGTCTGGTACTGCGCGTAGTTCTTGTGCTTCGACGTGAGCCGCTCCCACAGGTCGGCGCGCTCGACGCCCTCGGGTACGTGTGCAGTCATCGGTCGCGACTTGCCGTGGATCTTCATCTCGACCTTGGGGTTGGCCTTGATGTTGAGGAACCACTCGGGGTTGCGGTCGTCGCCGCCCTTGGAGGCGACGATGACGTACTTGTCGCCCTCCTGCAGCGGTGACGTGAGCATGACCGTGCGGGGCTGGCCGCTCTTGCGGCCCGTCGTCGTGAGGGCGAGCACGGGCATGCCGTAGCCCTTGCCGGCGATCCGCCCACCGGAGGCGTTCCAGATGGCCCGGTGGATGACGTTGACCGCCTTCATCAGCGTGTCCGTGGTGTTCATGGCCGCCATCATGGCCCGCGGCCTAAGGTCCCCGCCCGTGGACGACCTCGACTTCACCGGCCAGGTCGTGCTCGTGACCGGCGGCAGCCGTGGGATCGGCCGGGGCATCGCCGCACGGTTCGTCGCCGCCGGTGCGCACGTGGTCGTGTGCGGGCGCACCGCGCCGGAGGACCTTCCGGGTGGGATGACGTTCGAGACCGCCGACGTTCGCGATGCCGATCAGGTCGGACAACTGATCGACGGGATTGTGGCGACGCACGGCCGGCTGGACGTGGTCGTGAACAACGCCGGCGGCTCGCCCCATGTTGAAGCCGCCGATGCATCGCCGCGCTTCTCGACGTCGATCGTGGCCCTCAACCTGCTGGCGCCCTTGTTCGTGGCCACCCGGGC
>JAFATL010000218.1 GCA_019243975.1 Actinomycetota bacterium
CCCCTGCCCAGCCGCCCGGTCCCGCCGCCGCCCATTTGCCCGGCATCTTCGGCAACAAGCGGGGCCGGTTGATCCTGCTCGTCTCGCTGCTGGCAGGCGCGGCCATCCTCTACGGCGCCACTGCGTACTACACGACCAAGCGACCCGGGCGAACGATGACCGACCCGACGTTCGAGCGCGGCGCCGACGCCATCTGTGCCCGCACGTTGCCCAAGCTGCGCGCCGTGCGCGACAAGAACCCGCCCGACCAGACCAGCAAGAAAGCGCTCAACGCGCTGGCCGACAAGGTCGACGACGTGAGCACCAAGCTCACCGCCTTCGTCGCCGAGGTGCGCACGGTTCCCGTGCAGCCGCAGAACAAGGCGCAGGTGGACGCCTGGCTGCACCAGTGGGACGTCTACATCACGATCGGCCACCGCTACGCCGACGCCGTGCGCACGGGCAACGACAAGGCCTACTCGGCGGTCGCCAAACAGGGCGTGGCGCCGGTGAAGGCCATCGGCAAGTTCGCGCGCGGCAACCACATCGACGCCTGCGTGCCCTAGGCACTCGCACCCATGTCGTTCCTCGAGCTCCTGCAGTCGCCCGGCGTCGAGGAGGTGCTGGAGGTCGGGAGTGCCTTCGGCATCATGGCGTTCCACGGCGGGCTGGAGGCGGGCACGGTCGAGGTTGCCCGCGAGGCGGCGGCGGCCACCGGCGCGTCGCTCTACATGGTCGTGCAGCCGGCCGACCTGCACTGGCACGTGCCGTCGCACCGGGTCGACGCCGCCGAGTCGCCGGCGTTGGCGCGATTCCTCGAACACGTCGACGTCGCCATCGCCATCCATGGCTACGGGCGGCGGGGCCGGCCCGTCGACTTGCTCGTCGGGGGCGCGAACCGGACGCTGGCCGAGATCCTCGGCCAGCACCTGCGCAGCCACCTGCCCGGCTACAAGGTGATCGACGACGTCGACCGCGTCCCGCCCGAGATGCGCGGCCTGCACCCCGACAACCCGGTCAACCGCCCCGCCCACGGCGGCGTGCAACTCGAGCTCCCGCCCCGCATCCGGGGGTCCTGGCCGGCGACACCGACCTCACCGGCGCGCCCACCGACACCACACCCGGGCATCGCCGCGGCCATCGCCGCGACGATCGGCGGCTACTCCGCCTCCGCGCCCACCTCGGTGTCGACGTCGAACGTGCCGCCGGCGCGCCAGTAGAAGCCGTCCCGGCGCTCGAGGAAGCCCTCCTCCACGAGGAAGCGGCGCATCGTCGCCACGTCGGGATGGAACACCGACAGCATCGAGTTCACCTGCGCTTCCGGGTAGATGCTGCCGGGCTCGAACAGCGCGGCCAGATAGTCGAGCACCACGGTGCGCTTCTGCGCGTTCATCGGCAGCGCCGTGATGCGACCGTCGTCCCAGAAGTTGCGCAGCACGGCGGCCTGCTCGGGCGTGGCCCCGCGGTCCTCGGGTGTGATCAGCGGCCGCATGGCGCCGACATCGCGCGCGGCACTGCCGAACGCGTCGATGCGGACGCTCAGATCGTCGGCCACCAGCCCCGCCGCCTTGAGCCGATCGAGCGCGCGTTCGACGTCGCGGGCGGCCAACCCGGTCCGTTCGGCGACGCCGTCGACCCCCGTCGCGCCCAGCACCAACGCCGCGAATACCTGCAAGCGCCGCGTGTCAGCCAGGGCCGCCAAGACGCCTCCGGGGTGCCCATGGTCAGTCACGGTTCACAAGGGTAGAGTCGGCAGCACGCCCTCCCAACCCAAAAACAAGGGGGATTGCCCGTGACGCTGGCCGAGGTGATCGACGACCACTTCCTGGCGAAGTACCGGACCCTGCTCGACGCCGAAGATGCTGCCTTCGACGAGCTCGAGCACGCGTTCGAGGAGGGCGACCGCGCCCACTTCGAAGCCGATTTGAGCGCCTGGAAGCAGGCCATCGAGCGCAAGCTGGCCTATCTCCAGCGCCTCGGCGTCAGCGTCACCTCCGTCGCCATCGGCTGATCCAGCCGTCGTAACAGCGCAGGCCACCGCGGCTGACGACCGCGTACTGAAATCGGCGCGCTGACCCCGGCATTGCACGTACAGGGCTTCAACGAGGAGGCCCGCATGCCGAGGAGTACTGCGAATGCCGCGTTTCCGTTTCCCGTTCAAGCTGCCCGTCAACGTCGCCGCCACGGCCGCCGCCCTGGTGATCGGGGCCACGTCGGCGGCCGCCGCCGGCCACATGGTCCTGACGGCCGACACCCACCCGGCTGCCACCGCTGACGCGCCGGGCAGCCCTGGCGGGGGTGAGCACGGGCCGGGCACGACGCCGACCACCGTCCACCGCGAGAAGAAGACCGAGCCGCAGCCGGCCACGTCGACCACGGCCAAGCCGACGACGCCGACTACGGCGCCGCCCAGCGGCGACCACCACGAGCCGCCCACCACCGGACCGACCACCGCGACGACGGTGAAGCCGGCCGATCATCACGAGCCGTACCCGACCACGTCGACCACCCGGCCGCCGGAGACGCACGAGCCGAACCCGACCACGTCGACCACGGTCAAGCCCACCACGCCCACCACTGCGCCCCCTTCGAGCACGTCGGTGCTGTCGATGGACTGCCGCACGGGCTCGATCGACGGCACGCCGAGCGCGTACTGCTGGTGGTCGAAGAGCACCTCGACCCGCTTTCACCACTACCGCCTCACGCGCGAAGTGGTGGGCACCCCCCGGCAGGAGATCTTCACCACCACCAGCGAGGTCACGACCGAGTACCTCGACAAGGGTCTGCAGCCGGGCGCCAACTACTCGTACATCGTCGAGGCGTACGACGCGGACGGGAACCTGATCGCCCGCAGCCAGCCCGTGCACCTCACCTGCTGCGACGCGGCGTTCCCGACGAAGTGATGCCGATCGCGTGACGCTGACCGTCTCCGCCATGACGCAGGTCGACGATGACGTCGACGAACGCGCCTTGGCGGAGGCGGCGCGCACGTCGCCGGACGCGTTCGGCGAGCTGTACCAGCGCTACGTGCGTCGCGTGTACGGCTTCGCGTACCGGCGGTCGGGCTCGCGCGAGGTGGCGGAGGAAGTCACGTCGGCCACCTTCGAACGGGCGTGGCGCGCCATGCCGTCGTTCGAGTGGAAGGGCCGGGGGTTCTCGGCATGGCTCTTCGCCATCGCCGCGCGCGAGCTGGCGGCTTGGTACCGGCGCAGCTCGCGCGCCGACCAACCGCGGGTGCAGCGGGCACTGCACCTGCTCGCCCTGTCGACCGTTCCCGACTGTCAAGACGACAGCGCGCCGACGGGGCCGGCCGAAACGGCCGCGCTGCGGCGGGCGCTGCTGTCGATCAAGCCTCGGTACCAGGAAGTGATCTCACTGCGGCACCTCGTCGGGCTGGGGCCCGAGGAGGCGGCGGAAGCCATGGGTTGTTCGAAAGCGGTGTTGGCCGTGACCCTGCACCGGGCCATGACCGCACTGCGAAAGGTGCTCAGCGAAATGGAGGGGAGCACCGCATGAGACACACACAACTGGTCGACCGGCTCCACGCGCTGGGGCAGGACAACGACCCGGGGCCCGATCCCGCCTTTGTGGCGCGCCTGGGGGCGGAACTGCACCAGCTCGAGCAGGTACCGGTGCTGCAGGAGCGCCGCCCGCGGGTGCACCACCGTGGGTTGGGCGGGATGTCGTGGTTGCGCGTGCTCGCCATGGCGGTACCCGCCGGCGCCGTCGCCTTGGCCGCCGCGTTCGTGGCGCTCCGGCCCGCACCCGATCACCCGCGCCACGTACGCACGGCGGACACCCCGGGCGTGAGCACGCCCGCACCTGACGTCGACCAGCCGTCGGCCGGGGAACGGAACGCGCCGGCCGCGACCGCGCCCGGCGGGCAGACCGCGCCGGCGACAGGCGACGGACACGCCACCACCAGAGGTACGGCCAGTGCGCCGGCGACGACGACCACCGTCGAACCGATGCGCCACCTGGTCGTGCCGGCGCCAACCGACCAGAGCCCGCAGACGACCGTCGCTCCCGCCACGCGGCCCGAGCCCAGCACGTCGACGACCGCGCTCACCACCACGACCACGGCGCCGGCTTCGCTCTCGCTGCACTGCGCGGCCGGTACCGACGGCGGCTCCCTGGCCGTGACCTGCACGTGGTCGGCAACAACGTCGTCGGCCTTCAAGGGCTACCGCCTCAGCCGCGAGCAGCCCGGTACCAACCGCGTCGTGATCTTCACGAGCGACAACCGGGCCACGACCGCCTACGCCGACCACGGCGTGCAGACGGGCGCGAACTACTACTACCTGATCGAGGCGCTCGACGCGTCGGGCAACGTCATCGCCCGCGGCGCCACCAACTTCGCCTGCTGCTAGTGCCGCTTACAGGAACGAGTCGACGTCGGCCTGCTTGGTCCGCACGGCCTCGGCGGCGGTGCGCAGCGCCTCCAGCTCGTCGTCGGCCAGCGGCAGCTCGACGATGCCAGCGATTCCGCCCCGGCCGAGCCGCGCCGGCACGCCCAGGTACACGTCCTTGATCCCGTACTGGCCTTCGACCCACGCGCACACCGGCATGACGTCGCCCGAGTCCTGCACGACGGCCTCGACCATCTTGGCGGCGGCCGACGAGGGCGCGTAGTACGCCGAACCGGTCTTGAGCAGGCCGACGATCTCGGCTCCGCCGTCGCGCGTCTTCTGCACGATCTCGTCGATCTGGCCCTGGTCGAGCACGTCGCGCAGCGGCTTGTCGCCCACCTTCACCAGCGACGGCACCGGCACCATCGTCTCGCCGTGCGAGCCGAGCGTGATGGCCTCGACCTCGAGCGGCGACACGCCGGTGGCCTCGCTCACGAAGTGCTTGAAGCGGGCGGTGTCGAGCATGCCGGCCTGGCCGATGATCCGCTCCTTGGGCAGGCCCGACACCTTGGCGCACAGGGCGGTCATCTCGTCGAGCGGGTTGGACACCACGATGAACACGGCATCCGGGGAGGTCGCCATGAGCTGGCGGGTGACGTCGCCCACGATCTTGGCGTTGACCTCGATGAGGTCCATGCGGCTCATGCCCGGCTTGCGGGGCAGGCCGGCGGTGATCACGCACACGTCGGAGCCGGCGGTAACGGCGTAGTCGTTGCTGCCGACGATGCGAGTGGTGAACCCCTCGATCGGGCGGCTCTGCATCATGTCGAGCGCCAGCCCCTGGGGCTTGCCCTCGATGATGTCGACCATGGTGACCTCGTCCGCGTACCCCGCCTCGGCGATGCGCTGGACCGTGGTCGACCCGTAGAAACCGGCTCCGACAACCGTGATCTTCATGGTCGGGACACTACCCAAGGCAATGGCCGGTTCGTTCCGGGCTCAAGTGATGCCGGTTTTCGACCGATTCACAGACGATGGTCGAATTGCGGGGGGACGACGGCGGCCCCGCCGAGGGCAGCCGGGTGCGCCGGTTGGTTCCGCTCGTCCTGAGTCTGCTGATGGTGGCCGCCATGGGCGCGGTCGGCTACAGCGTCCTCCAGTCCTCCAGCGAGGCGACCGAGGCGTCGCACACCCAGGACCGCCTCAGCCAGGACCAGACCCTGGCCAACCTGGCGGGCCAGTACTTCCAGCTGGCGTTCAAGGAGGGCTTCGACTTCGCCTCCGAGCAGGCGTGGGACCTGAAGCCCAACGACCCGGGCGACATCGCCCGGCTGCAGGCCCTCACCCAGCGATCGCTGCTCGTCCGCCAAGGCGCGGCGGTGGTCGGCCTCGACGGCGAGCCGCTCTCGTCGTTCGCTCAATCCCCGGGCCTGCCCCCGCCGTCCGATCCCGGGTATGCCCCGCTCCGCACCGCCCTCCTGGCGGGGAAGCCCGGGCTGTCGTCGATCATGAACGTCTCGGGCGTCGCCATGGGCGCGTTCGCGGTGCCGATCATGGGCAACGGGGTGCCGCGGGCCGTGCTCGTGGCGTTCTTCCGCGCCGACCAGAGCCCGCTGCAGACCTACGTCCTGGGCGTGAAGAAGGAGCACCCGGAGGCGGCGCGCTTCCTTGTGGACGCGCGCGGCACTGCCGTCACCTCGACCGACCCCAAGCTCATCGGGACGAGCCTCGCTGACCGCTACCCAGTCGCCCGCGCCATCAAGGGCGAATGGGGGACGGCCGAGTTCACCTACA